>CAZFGC010000044.1:0-2716 GCA_964518285.1 Microcaldota archaeon | reverse complement strand
TATTTTTTCGTTATTTTTTTCTTTTTAATATAAAGTAAACAATGATAACTACTAATATAGCAAAAATTATTACGTCAAAAGAAATTAACGGAACGCTCTTTTCCATGATTATTAGTTGAATTTTTTCATTTCGGATGTTCTGTCCTCTTGAGTCCACGTAAATTATTTCTACTGGAATTTCTACATCTCCACTTTTCTCAAATTTCGTTATGTAAAAGCTTGCAGTCCCCCTATCATTACTTCCAATTTTTCCAACTATCGAATTATACTTCTTTCCATTTATAATTAAATTTACTTGTACATTTTTTGCTTCTCCGTTTCCATAGTTTTCTATTCTTATTTCTATACTTCCCCCAGTTTCTTTATATAAATTCTCTCCTTTTACTCTAGAAATTACGAGCTTAGCTATTTTTTCATGAGGTGTAAGAGGAATTGTATAGTTTATTTCCTTTTCATTCCCGATTAGCCTAACTAACATGTTAGTAGTTTTTGATTTTTCAGGAACTATAAAGTAAAATGTAACTTCAGATTGTGATCCGCTTGACAAATATCCAACAAATTTACAGTTTTCTGCGAACCAATCAGAAGATATACATACTTTAAGGTCGTTAGTATCTATTCCTGTATTTAATATTGACATTTTCAATGTAACTTCATCATTTGGTGCAAAATCTTCAGGAGATATTATTATTTTAGAAATATCAAAATTTGTTTCCTTTACTTCTATAGGAATATATAATGTTTTTGTGTAAGAGTTCTCTAGTTCATCTTTATATTCTAAAATAAACTGTAACGTTTGAGGGGCATAAACATCAGAGTTAGCAAGTAAACTAAATTCAATATCATAAGACGAGTTTTTAGATAATTCCTTCAAGAATAATTCTGACCTTCCTTTCATCGAAAAAATTGGAGAATTTAGATAAATAGATACTTCTTTTGCTTTTCCACCAGAGTTTTTTATGGTCATTTTTAAGTTTAGTTCAGTACCTTTTCTTATAGCACTTTTATCAGCCGAAACTTTTTCAATATATATATTTGGTTCATCGTAAACAACTAGAGGGATAGAAAATTTTTCATAGTTAGATCCGTATCTTAGTTCGAGGTTTAAGGAATAAATACCAGCTTCAGTATCTTCCCTAATTTTGAATGGAAGTACTACTTGAATTGAAGACTTTTCGGATATTTTATCTATTCTAGCAACCTCCCAAGTTAAGATTCCTTTACTAGCTAGGGGGACGATAGCAATATTTTCCCATCGATAATTGTAAGAATTATATACTACTAAACTAATAGACCCTGAAGTCCCAGGAGAAAGTTTAGAAGGATAAATAGAATAATTCGTTATTTGGATCGATGCTACAGTATATAAAATTAAAATTGTCATGAAAGCTAAAATCTTTTTAACATCAAAAACAACCATGATAACACACCATTTAAGGAAAGTTTAAAGAAAGTTAAAAGTTCAGACCGCACGTCAATCTTCATCGCATTTGCTCAGCGATCACCGGTGATCATCATTAATTTTTATTTTTTCATTATATTTTTAAATTTTTTCCACATTCTGGATTTAATGATTTCTTTAGGAATTGAAAGCACAGCGCATACTATAGGTATAGGAATCGTAGAAAAGAAAAAAAATAAATTCAAAATTTTGGCAAACGAAAGCGCAACATATCCAGATCCAGGCATACATCCTAGAAAAGCTGCAGACTTTCAAAGCGAAAATTTTCATGAAGTGCTTCAAAGTGCTCTTACAAAGGCAGGAATGACTTTAAAAGACATAGACATAGTATCGTTTTCGCAAGGTCCTGGCCTTGGGCCATGTTTAAAAATTTCTTGTGTCGCTGCAAGAGCAATTTCTTTAAAATATAAAAAACCAATAGTAGGAGTAAACCATTGCGTTGCACATATAGAAATTTCAAAATTTTTTACAAAAACAAAGGATCCGCTAGTTGTTTATGTGAGTGGAGGGAATACTCAAATAATTATCAAAGAAATTATCAAAGAGAAAACGAAGTTCAAAAACGATGAAAAAAAGGAAAAAAAAGGAAAAAAATTCTATAAAGTAATTGGAGAAACATTAGACATAAGTCTCGGGAATCTTTTGGATGTATTTGCAAGAGAAATTGGAGAAAAAAGTGCAAAAGATATAGAAAGAATAGCAATAGGAGGAAAATATATAGAACTTCCATATACTGTAAAAGGGATAGATTTAAGTTACACAGGGCTCCTCACACATTGTATAAAAGAATTTAAAGAAAATAAAGAAAAAGTTAGAGACATTTGTTATTCAATTCAAGAAACTGCATTTTCTATGCTATGCGAAGCAGCAGAAAGAGCACTTGCACTTACTAAAAAGAAAGAATTAATACTGTGTGGAGGAGTTGCTCAAAATAAAAGGTTGCAAGAAATGTTCAAAATAATGTCAAAAGACTGGGGCTTTAAATTTGGGGTTGCTCCAAATGAATATAACAGGGATAACGGTGCCATGATAGCATATACCTCTTTAGTTCATAAAAAAGTAATTAGCTTGAAAGATGCGGTCCCGATCCCTAAGTATAGGACAGATAAATTCATATTTTGATAATATTTAAAAGTTTTTGATAATTTTTTAATAATTTATTTGGATGCGGTCAAATCCGGTGGGAAAATGAAAAAAGAAAAAATTAGAAAGGAATTTCTTGAAGAAAAAAAAGTTTAGATCGGAAGAGCGGTT
>CAZFGC010000043.1:0-8540 GCA_964518285.1 Microcaldota archaeon | reverse complement strand
AGATTGTAATAGGTACTAGATCTATAGAAATAAAAGAAAGTGTAAAAAATTTTGAAAAAGAATTGAAAGAGTTGACAAATTCTAAAAATATAAAGATAGATGAAGAAACAAAAGTATCTATAATGGACACTGCGAAAGAGCTTGAAGCTTACGATGAAATAATTAAACTTGATCAAACGCAGTTATGCTCTGGAAAAATTTCCTACAAGGGAAAGGAAATAGATTTTTCAAAATATCTATATGTTTCTTTACCAGAATTTTCTACGATGGTTGTAGATTTTGGATTCGTAGGTATAAAGACAAAGCTAACTGAAGATCTAATTAAAGAGAGGATAATTAATGAAGTTAGGAGAAGAATACAGCAAATGAGGAAAGAAATTAATTTAGTAGAAAGCAACAAAATAAATGTTTATATCAAATGTAAAAATGAAAATATCGAAAAAATAATAATTGAAAGTGAAGAGCTAAAAAAAGAAGTTAATGCAAAAGATATTAAATTAGAAAAAGGAGGAAAACACGTAAAGAAATGGGAAATACTTAATGAGGAAATAGAAATAGGGATCACACCTATCAAATCCTAAGTTTTTGGTTTTTCTCCCCTTTTATACATTAATCTTTTTGCATTATTACTCCAGCAGTCCTTACATATCACTAATCTTATTTTTTTCTCTGGTCTCCTAGAGGATTTTACACAACTTCTACATATTTTTCTATCGCAGTAATTGCATATTTCAAATGCATAAATTTCTTCTTTACATCTTTCACATAGCATGAGGGTTAAAGAAATAAAAAATATAAAAATCTTTTGATAGATAAAAACCATGACTACTAAAATTGAAAAGATATTTACTTGTTCTTGTGGAAGTGAAAATAGGATAATTCTAGATACTAATGTAGATGATACAGAAATAATATGTCATTGCAAGTGTGGGAAGAGATATAAATTTGTATTTCGTAGGTTCGCTCTTGAAGAAGAGGAAGTAACAAAAAGTAAAGAAGAAAGTAAAGAAGAAATTAAAGAAGAGATAAGGGAAGAAGAGACAGGGAAGGAAGAGGAGGAAACGGAGGAAGATTTGCTAAGTAAAATTAAAGAAAAAGAAGAAATGAGTAAACTTGGAGAAATTTCTTCTGGAGAAGAAGATGAATTAGCAGGACTTTTTGGATTAAGGTGAAAACTTTGTTAAGCGATAAAGAAATAAAAGAAAAATTTAGACCTAGATTTTGGAATGAACCTGATAGATATTATCCTACATCTTTTTTAAAGAGCGAGGGGTTCGAGAGAAAGATTTGCATAAAATGTGGAAAACCTTTTTGGAGTATCGAAGAAAGAAGTATTTGTGGAGATCCAATTTGCGGGTCTAATTTTGATTTTATTAATAATAGTCCAGCAAAAAATAAATTAAATTTTGTGGAGGTTTGGAAAAAATTTTCAGAAATTTTTTCTAAGTTAGGGTATACTCCAATTAAAAGATATCCGACAGTTTCTAGATGGAATCCAACGATGGAATATACAAATGCAAGCATTGCTGCGTTTCAGCCATATGTAATAAGCGGAGAGGTCGAACCACCAGCGAACCCTCTTGTAATTCCACAATTTTGCCTTAGGTTTACAGATGTTGATAACGTTGGGATAACAGGGTCTCATCATACAGGATTTGTTATGATGGGTCAGCACGCTTTTGTTGAAAAAGAAAAATGGGATCAAGAAAAATATTTTTCAGATATATACAAATGGCTAATGGACGGATTAAAAATTGATAAGAAAGAAATAATATTCCATGAGGACGCTTGGGCAGGAGGTGGAGATTTTGGTTGTTGTATTGAATTCTTTTCAAGAGGTTGTGAAATAGGAAATCAAGTTTATATGCTATATACACAAACGCAAACTGGATATAAAGACCTTCCAATAAGAGTTTTAGATATGGGGTCAGGACAAGAAAGGAATGCTTGGTTTTCTTTAGGAACTTTTACGATCTATGATTCTGCCTTCCCGTTTGTATTAAGAAAAATTTTCGATAGAACTGGAATAAAAATAGATGAAGACTTCCAAAAAAGAATAGCTCCATACAGAGGGAAATTGAACGTTGATGAAGTTAAAAATATCGATTTAGTATGGATTGATATTTCTAACAAATTAGGTTATGATGTAAATGAATTGAAGAAAAAGATTGAAGAGTTAGCAGCTGTATATTCAATAGCAGAGCATTTCAGAACCCTTTTAATTTCAATAAACGATGGAGCGATTCCTTCGAACACTGGGGGAGGATATAATTTAAGGGCAATTTTCAGGAGAGCTCTTTCATTTTCAAAAAAATATAATATTGATATAGAAATTGAAGAAATTTTAGCATGGCACGCAAACGAACTTAAGGAACAGTATCCTGAACTTAGCGAAAATCTTGAATTAGTTGCAAAGATATTAAATGTGGAAAAAAAGAAATATGAGCAAACGATAGAAAAGGGTAAAGCCATATCTATAAAATTGTTAGAAGAAGGAATAGATGAAGAAAAATTGATTAAACTCTACGACTCTCATGGAATTACCCCTGATGTATTAAAAGAAAATTTGCAGAAAATAGGAGTTGAAATAAAAATTCCTGAGGATTTTTATGTAAGAGTAGCAGAGCTTCATGAGAAAGTTGAAAGGAAGAAAGAAATAAAAAGAGAAGAAGACATAGATCTGACCGGAATTCCAGAAACAGTAGCGCTTTATTTCGATGATTACAAAAAAGATGAATTTACAGCAAGAGTTTTGAAAGTCGATGGAGAAAAAGTCGTATTAGATCAAACTTTATTCTATCCCACTTCTGGTGGGCAAGTAAGTGATACAGGAAGAATAGGAAATTGCAGGGTCTATGAAGTAATTAAAATAGGACCCCATATAATTCATAAAGTAGAAAAACCTAATTTCAAAGTAGGTGACATAGTTAATGGGAAAATTGATTTAGATAGAAGAGTACAGATTGCTCAGCATCACACTGCTGCACATTTGATAAATTATGCCGCTAGAAAAGTTCTTGGTAAACATGTTAATCAAGCTGGAGCTTACAAAGATGAAGAAAAGGGAAGATTAGATATAACTCATTTTGAATCTTTAACTAGCGATGAAATAAAGAAAATAGAAGAAGAAGCAAACAGAATAATTTCCCTTTCTTTACCAGTTGAATCAAAGTTTATGTCAAGGAGATCTGCTGAGGATAAATACGGAATGCAAATTTATCAAGGCCCTGCAGTTCCTGGAAGAATACTTAGGATAGTTTCCATTCCTGGAATTGATACAGAAGCATGCGGAGGAACACATGTTCATAATACTAGCGAACTTGAAAAAATAATTATTACTAAAACACTGAAAATTTCAGATTCAGTTGTTAGAATAGAATATAAAGCAGGTGCTGCAGCAAGGAAGGAAATTGAAGAAAATATAAAAATAATAAAAGAAGTTGCAGACGTTTTAAACTTATCAGATCTTAGTGCAAAAAATATAATAAGTAAAGTAAACATGTTATTTACTTTATGGAAAAAATCAGAGAAACTCTTAAGAAAATCTAAGGAAAAGGCTATTTCAAAGGAAGAGCTAGAAGAGATAAAAAATTTAGCACAATTCCAAGATAATATTCAAAACCAAATTGATGAAAGTGAAGTTCAAATTATAATTTCAGAATTATCAAATATTTTGAGAACACAAAAAGAAAATATTCCTAAAACAGTCAGAAAGTTTAGGGATCAATTATTTAGCAACATAAAAAGGATTGGGCCTATGGTCTAGCGGTAGGACGTCACCTTCACGAGGTGAAGGCTCCGGTTCGACTCCGGATAGGCCCATCGAAAAGCATTAAATAAATTTCCATCTCTTTCTAAACATGGTAGACATTTTGAGAAGTCTCGGAGGTAGCAGTGCAAGAATTAGAAAAATTACTCCGAGAGGAGTAGTACTACTAGTGTTGGCATTTCTTTGCTTCTGTATAATTTTGGGAGGCATACATGACCTAATATTATCTTTAATATTATGCGGTATCGTTATCATGGGCGGAAGCGTTTTCTTTGCTAGAACATATATCAAATATGAAGAGCTGGCCTTTAATATTGAAAAGTTACCTGAACTAGAAACAAATGAAGCTGTAGAAGGGATTCCATTTACAGGATATGGGGTAGTAGAAGCAGACGAATTATTAACTTCCCCATATACCAACACCCCCTGCGTATATTATCATTCTATAGAGGAGAAATTGGTAAGACATGGAAGGAGTGAGGTATGGAAAGTGATATCAAATGTAGCCAAATACGTTCCATTTTATATACGAGATAAAAGAGGAAGATTAAAAGTAGATTTGAGGAATATGGATGAGGATTTTTCAGGATATAGAATAGAACCTTCTCATCCTCATCTACCAAATCCTAGTAATAGTGAAATAGATTGCGATGCGGTTATATATAAAAAAGTAGAAAAGAGGAAAGTATGGGAACTAGGACCGCTTCAATTATTCGATTATTATAGAAAAAGTGAATTCGTACTAAGTCCTGGAACGGAGGTTTTTGTTTGCGGAATGGTAGAGAGAGATGCTTCAGGAGAGTTAGTGATTAGAGAACATAAAGACATCCCACTTATCATAACTAAGAAAACAAAAGAAGAATATCTAGAAGAATTTTACAGAGGAAAAGATTTGGTTTACCTTTGGCATTTTCTCGCAGCTATAGGTTATTCAGTTTTTATGATTTCTATATCATCCTTAATACCGCCAGACATCTTTCCAATACTTTTCTTTGCAGGAAATGGAATAATAATAGGTTCAGTATTTTTTTCGATGTACAATAGGATAATTACTTTATTGAATAGAGCGGAATATGCTTTGTATAATATAGATGTTGAATTAAAAAGAAGAGAAGATCTTATTCCAGCAATAGTAGAAATTGTTAAAGGTTATGCAAAGTATGAGGCTGAAGTTAATAAGATATTAGCAGAGGCAAGGGCAGCTATTGTATTTACTAGAGAAAAGTTCGCAAGAGAAATCGAAGAAGACCCTCAAATAAAATCCTTAGTTAGTATCATAGAAAAATATCCAACAATTAGGGCAAATGAAAACTTTGAATCTTTAATGAAAGAACTAATAGATGCGGAAGAAAGAATAGCTTACTCGAGAAAATTTTACAATAATAGTGTAATGAAATACAATACTTTAATAAAAGAATTCCCGTTTGTTATAATTTCTAGATTGTTGGGATTTAAAGAAAAGGAATATATTACAATAGCTAGAGGTGAAGAAGCAGCTAAAAGTTCACGAAATTTAGCGAAATTTCCTGCAAGATGAATCTGCAAGAAGTGATCTAAAGGAAATGAAATAAAATAAAAAATAAAAAAAGAAACAAAATGAAAAATGAAAAAATATAAAAAATGAAAAAATTTAAATATAGAGCGAGTAATAAAAATATGAAAAGCAAACTTAATGAAAAATGCAAAAAAATAAAAGAAGAAATAACAGATGATAATTTTTGGATTGTTAGAACAGGATATTCGAAGAACTGTGAGCTTAAGGATATTCCTGAAGTGAAATTTGCAAGGATAATAAACGAAGCTATAATGAAAAGAATGAAAAGAGAGAAATAAAAATTCTCGGATTGCAAGTGGTGAAAATATTAATATAAAAAACGTATTGGAAGGTATGAAAATAGTTTTCTCAAATAGAAACTACATAATTTTATTTGTTGCAATGACAGTTACTTTTATCATTCTATACATCTTTGCATGGAATCTTATACTGCTTCCAGATTTTTATATTCGAATTGAGCTATGGACACCGCTAAATATATTATTTTTAATCGTTATCCCATTTTTATCGGGATTATCTATAACATTAAGTATTTATAGTTTAAAAATAAATATCCCAATTTATAAAAAAGGATTTGGATATCTTGCAATAATTCCATCGTTTTTTGCTTCAGCGTGTCCGGGATGTGTACCTCTTATTCTTTCATTCACCGCAGCTACGATAGGGATAGGGATATCTATAGCACGATTTGGACACATTACAAACATATTAAGCACCATAATTTTATTAATAGCAATTGTATCTCTATCCTCAGCAATCTATAAATGTAAGAATTCTTGTTAAATTGTGATATAAGATAGATTTTTAAACGGTTATGGTATTATTTCAGCATGGAAATAAGCACAAGAGCAATAGGATTAATTCTTTCATTAATTGGTGGAACGGGAGCAATAGCAAGTGTCGTAGTTCTTTTTCTAATACAGGGAAGTTGTCCGATAGTGTTAGAATTTTACCATGCAGCATTGATCTTTCTGATGCCAGTATTTATTGTTATTCTGATTATTGGCTTTTATCTTTATCTTAAAAAAGAAGAGGTAAGAATAAAAACTATTGTAAAGGCAACGAAGATTGAAAAAATATTAACCCCAGAGGAGAGAAGAATAATAGAATTCCTAAAGGGGAAAAAGAATGTAACGCAGGCTGATATAAGGAAGGCATTGGGCATGCCACGATCTACACTCTCAGTTTTACTCTCGAAAATGGAAAAAAGGAAATTAATAAAAAGGGAGAAAGTTGGAAAGAGAAATTATGTCATTCCAATGAAAGGATTTTGATAATTCTTCTCCTTATTTTGCGCTAGCTTCTTTTCAACCCGATATCGAAGATAACGAGTATCATTTCCTTTCTATTTTCTTTCTATGAATTTTAATCGTTCATTATTGTTCATAAATTGTTCAAGCAGTAAAGTTAATAAAATTTAAAGATCTAATACGAAACATGGAAAAAGAAATCGAAAATAATAGCAATATAAATAATAAGATAAATCGTGATGAGCAGCAGGAACAGCAATCAGTTACTGAGCAAGGAATGGATATTAAGAATGATATTAAGAATCAAAAAGATGTTATTACAATTAAGATTAACACTACTAAAGTTAGTCCGCTGTTAAAAATAGTTGGCTGGGGAGCAATAATTATTGGCCTTTATTTTATAATTAACAACTTTCCTATTTTTTCTAGTGGGGTCATTGATCCGAAGGCAGGACTAATAGTAGTTTTTCTAACAGGTATATTAACAAGCTTGCATTGTATAGGAATGTGCGGAGGATTTGTAGTTTCATATGCCTCGCACACATCTAAGAATGATATAACCCCACATCTGTGCTACAACGGAAGTAGATTATTTTCGTATGTTGTCTTGGGCGCGTTACTTGGATTTGCCGGATCTTTAATTACATTCAGTGTTCAGTTGAGAAGTTATCTAGCAATACTAGCAGGGATATTTATGATAGTTTTTGGATTAAGTATGTTTTACCCGCCACTGAGAAGATTTGTGATACTTCCTGGATTGAATGTTTATAAAACTAATAACGAAGAAAAAAATGAAGCAAAAGGAAATAAGAAAGGCCCAATAACATTAGGACTCTTAAATGGTCTAATGCCATGTGGGCCCCTCCAAGCAATGCTAATTTATGCCGCTGGAACAGGTAGTGTTATAGAAGGAGCGCTAGTGATGCTTGCATTTGGATTAGGAACGATTCCGTTAATGTTTTTATTTGGAAGTCTGACAGCGATAGCAGCTTCAAGTAGAATACTTATGAATAGAATAGCGAAGTTTTCTGGAGCATTAGTACTTGTTTTGGGAGTAATAATGCTCAACAGAGGATTTCTACTTTTAGGTATTAGCTTACCTTCGATTGATTTTGCTGTGTCTGGTGAGGAGAATATTGATATACAGAATAGAAATTTAATAAGTGAGGACTTAAGTAATGATTTAAGTAATGATGGAAAAAATACTAATGTTGCATTTCAAGAGATAAATATGATAGTTGATAGGTATGGATGGGACCCAAACAAGTTTGTCGTTAAAAAGGGAGTTCCTGTGAAATGGAATATTTATGTTAAAGAACTTACTTACTGTAACAAAGGGATAAGAGTTCCGGAATTGGGTATAGATAAAACTTTTGAGAGAGAAGGCGAATCAATAGTATTTGAATTTACTCCAAATAAGACAGGAACGATATATTTCACGTGTTGGATGGGAATGCTCCCAGGCAGAATAGTAGTAGTCGAAGACATTTCTTTATCAAATGACAGACAGACGAAAGAGCTTCCACAAGGAACTGCGATAATTAGCGTACGAGGAATGTGTTGTTCGGGTTGTGCACGCAGAATTGAAAGAGAAATTTCAAAATTGGATGGAGTAAAATCAGTCTCTGTAAATTTCCGTGATGGAGAAGCAGAAGTTAGTTTTGACCCAACGAAAATAACTATTGACAAGATCGTAAGTGCAATTAACAATCTTGGATACAAAGCTGCACCTATAACGTAGAAAATGAGAAGTAGAAAAAAAAGTAGACCATTATTAATTGAAGTTGTTTGCTTTGAGGGTGGTTCGCATGATAGAAAAGTTAATTATAAAAGATATGCATTGTATAAGCTGCGAAAAAGTAATCGAAAATGAAGTTATGAAGATTCCTGGAGTTAAATCCATAAAGGTTTCATATCCAGAAGAAACCGCAGAAGTAGAATTTGATCCGGCTAAAACAAACATAGA
>CAZFGC010000042.1:0-3157 GCA_964518285.1 Microcaldota archaeon | reverse complement strand
AACCCATGCAACTTTAATATTTTTAGATTCAATTGCTGCTCTTGAACATTCTAATTCTGCGTTTCTTAGAATTGCAAGACTTTTAGCAACATTGTCAAAGTAGTTTTTTAGTAGTTTTGTCATAGTTTAATTCTCTAATTTAGCAAAAGATCAAGCGCCCAGGTCGGGATTCGAACCCGAGTCAACGGCTCGACAGGCCGCTTAGCAACTTTTGATATTAAATCAAAAGTTTATGCTCGTCCACTACACCACCTGGGCATTACCTTTTTAATTAGATTAAGGTGCTTAGGATTTTTAAAACCTATCTCATCACAATATCTCTTAACTTCCTCTTTACTATAAATTCCACATTTTGGAGCCGCTCCATTTTTTCTTTGGATTATCCTACTTACCTTAAAACCAAGCCGAATTAAAGCACGCCGAAAATCTAAAAGTAACGTTAGAACCCCAGAATAAAATTCTATTTGCAAGATCTTAGGATATTTATATTTTTTGTAAAGACAATCATCGGTATCAACTAAACCGCGTATGCATGCTTTCAAATAGTTTGAATTAGCAAAAATCCAGTGAGGAATTCTTACTTTATTTCGTTTTTTATCCCCATGCACAAGACCAAGATCAAGTAATAAATATGCAATTGATTTGCTATTGAAATACAGAACGTATTCGCTTTGTCTAAAAAGGTAGTACTTAGGTGTGACACCAAATATCTTTTTAATTAAACGAGAAACATATAACCTATAGTCCACTTCTCTTTTCCCTATAAACACCCTAATCAAATAGTGGCCACTACGTTTGTTAATATAAATATTCCCATCCCCAAGCATTATTCCAAAAAACTCAGCCAGATCAATATTTTTCTTTAAGTCCTTCTTTTTTATGTCCATAAAATATACAAATAAAAAAGATTTAAAAAAATTTACTATAAAAAGTAATTGTGATCGAATGAAAAGAATACTACACCAATGAGTAAATTTTCTATACTTTGTTGCTCTTTAGGATTACCCTTTGTTATTAATTATTAATTTTAAAGTTGTGACTATGATCCTCCCGAAATCTTTCTATGCAAAAGATGCAGCCGTTGTAGCCAGGAATCTTCTTGGAAAAATTCTTACCCGTAGGATTGGTGAAAAGATTTTATCTGGCAAAATTGTTGAGACAGAAGCTTATTTTGGGGAAAAAGATCCAGCAAGTAGAGCGTTTGGTGGAAAAATAACAAAGATAAGTAAATGGATGTATGAAGGTCCTGGAACAGTACTTGTATATATGGTTCATGCAAATTGGCTTTTTAACATCATAACAGGGAAGAAAGGAGATCCTCAAGGTGTTTTAATAAGAGCCATAGAGCCGATAAATTTTAAGGGTGATACATCGGGTCCTGGAAAGTTAACAAGAGCATTAAAAATTAGCGGAATTCATTCTGGATTAAATGTTTGTGATAAAAATTCAGAAATAATAATATGCGAAGGAAAAAATGAAACAATAAAAATAGGAAGATCCTATAGGATAGGTGTAAGAAAAGATTTGTCGCAAAAGTTAAGATTTTTTATTATCGGAAATAAATTTGTATCAAAGTAAATTTATAGAATTTTTCTAAGATTTTTACCTTCTGGCTAAAGTATACTTTTGTAATTTTTTGTATTCTTCTTGAAACATCTTAATATATTTTAAAACTTCATCATTTTTCCCTAAACGAGTTGCGTACCGTACTGCAAATAAGAGTAGTATAGGATCACGCCCGACATTTTTTAATCCATCTTTAATTGTCTCGTATGCTTTATTAATATCTCCCCAGTTCTCGGCAACAATGGCATTATAAATGTAATCGGTCAGTTTTCCTTTCTCCTTTATCTGTAGTTGATACCTTATGTACGGCTTGTACATTTCCAGAAGATAATTAGCAACGTTAAATGTTACCAGAGACTTTATTCCGATATTTTCAGGATCAAAAGGAAGGTATACTGCTTCTTTTTTTCCCACTGCTTTTGTAGCATTACCTGTACTCTTATCTCTGATATCATAGTATACTCTATATTTTTCTCCAACCACAATATTCGCATGGTCAGAGTATACAAGAAATCCTATCCTTTTTTCCGAAATATCTAATTTTCTTAATACATCTGAGGCTAAGATAGCAAAAGTGTCACAGTCATAAGTAGATCCGTACACCATTTCGTAAATTAAATTTGTAGGAGCTACACTAAATAGTAGATTATTAGATAGAATCTCATGCACTCTTTTAACGATAGCAATTTCTCCTTTAATCCCTTCGTTCCTTATTATTTCTGCAACACTGTCAACGATGTGATTATATTCTTCTTTTATTTTTTCGATATTAGGAATTTCCTTACCAGTAAAAAGTTGTATAAGCTTTAATTCAAGCTCTATTATTTTAGTTCCGAGAAGTTCGGTATCTTCCATATTATCCAGTCCCGCCGGCCGGATTTGAACCGGCAACACTCCGGTTTCGGCAGAGTAACTTACTACAGCCGGATGCTCTGCCAGATTGAGCTACGGCGGGTTGATAATGTTTATAAAATTGATAAAAAAATAGTAGAAAAAGTAATAAAAACTTTTCTTATCTAAGAGCTATGCGATCTCTTTATAACTTGATAATCAAGAGAAGATCAGTTAGAAGATTTTTTCAGAAAAAAATAAGTTCGAAAATTCTAGAAAGAATTGTAAATGCAGGAAGGCTAGCTCCAAGTGCTGGTAATCTTCAACCTATAGAGTATATAGTAGTAAATGACAAAATTATATGCGAAAAAATATTTGGATGCTTGAAATGGGCGGCATACTTAAATAACTGGGTTCCTGAGGAAAAAGAAAGACCTACTGCATATATAGTTCTTATAGTTAACAAAAATATAAAGAAAGAAAATTTTGAATTTGATTGTGGTGCGGCAGCAGAAAACATATGCCTTGCAGCTTTGTCATTCGGTATAGGAAGCTGTATACTTACAAGTATCAATAGAGACGAAATAGGGAAGATTTTGAAAGTTCCTTCGCATTACTTGATAAATTCAGTAATAGCCCTCGGATATCCTAAAGAAAAAGTGGTTATCGAAGATATAGGAAGCGGAAAAGATATTAAATACTACAGAGATAGAAATGGAATACACCATGTTCCGAAAAGAAAATTAGAAAATATAATCCA
>CAZFGC010000041.1:0-2363 GCA_964518285.1 Microcaldota archaeon | reverse complement strand
TAGAAAGAGCAAAATGGTTAATTTATTCTCTTCATGAGATAGGAAAAATATTAAAAATAAAAAAAGAAAATCTAAATGAAATAAAGAAAATGGAAATTAGAGTAAGTTATGGAGTTAAAGAGGAAATAATTCCTCTAGTTTTACTACCAGGAATTGGAAGAGTAAAAGGAAGAAGACTTTATAACAACGGAATAAAAAACATAGTTGATGTAAAGAATACAAGTCCTGAAAAACTTTCTAAACTAATTGGAAAAACAACTACTGAAAATTTGCTGAAGTTTTTAAGCGCCCCTGGTGGGATTTGAACCCACGACCTGCTGCTTAGGAGGCAGACGCTCTATCCAGGCTGAGCTACAGGGGCAAATATAATTCCTTTTGAATTTTAACTCTTTCATTATTTATTTTTATTTTTACACTTATTTTTATTTTTACACTTTTTTTACACTTTTTAATATTTTCTCACTATTTTGCTTTTTACTATTTTTCCATCAGCAAGTCTTATGATTTTTTTTGCGTGTCTTGCAACTTCAAGATCATGAGTTACTAAGACGATCGTATGCCCTTCTTTGTTTGTTTGATCTATTAATTTCATTACTTCATCTCTTGTTTTAGTATCAAGGTCTCCGGTAGGTTCGTCAGCAAGGATTAAAAGGGGATTAATAACTAAAGCTCTAGCCAAGCCCACCCTTTGTTTTTCGCCACCGCTTAGTTTTGTGACATCTGCATAGAATTTATCTTCCATATTCATTTTTCTTAGCAATTCTTTAGCTCTTTCAGTAGATTCTTCATAGCTCATACCAACGATTAGACCTTGAAGTATTATATTTTCTATAACATTTAATTCTGGCAATAAATTAAAAGATTGGAATAAAAATCCAGTATATTTTGCCCTAAGCTCTGTAATTTTTTCTTCGCTAAGTTTATTTATATTTTTTCCAAGGAAATAAACTTCTCCTTTCGTTGGTTTATCTACAAGTCCCAGTATATGCAAAAGTGTGCTTTTGCCGCTTCCACTCCTCCCAATGATAGCTATATAATCTCCTTCCCTAACAGTTAGTGTCACACCTCTCAAAGCTTGGACATTAGGATAGTAAATTTTCCAAACGTCATTAATGGATACAATCTCTTTTGTCATAAATTTCACTCATATCTCATGGCTTCTACAGGTTCTATAGAAGCTGCTTTGTACGAAGGATAGATGGAAGCAACAAAGACACATAACATAACTACAACATCAGCTGCAATAAGAGAGAGAAGATCCATAGAAAATCTTAACTTCATTGTATTTATTTGAATCGGATTTTGAGAAAGATAATGTAAAATAATTATTGAAAGTAAAGTTCCGACAATAACTCCTATAAGTCCAACGAAAAGACCTTCTATAATGTATAGATTTATTATAAATCTCCTTTGGGCGCCTAAGGCTCTTATTGTGCCTATAGCTTTTGTTTTGTGCAATACATTTATATAAAGCATAATAGCAACACCAAAAGAACCAGACAATATAGCTACACCTGAAATTAAGAACAAAATTACCGAAAGTATATTTAGAGTTTCTTCTCCAAAAGAAACAATTTCTTTCCAAGTAGATATTTTTCCTTCAATTCCTTCTTCCATTAATTTATATTTTATTATATCAGCATTTTCTTTTTTGTCGATCTTTAAATAAATTCTATTAAATACATCTTTTTTGTTTGTTATTCTTTGTATATCTTCATAATTTATTGCAGCATACATACTATCTATTAATCTTGTTCCAGTTCTTACTATTCCAACTACTTTAAATTTTTCTTCCTTGCCAAAAATTTCTGCTGTTAAAGTATCTCCAACATCCAAATCAAGATTATTTGCTAAATCATATCCTAGCAATATTTCATTACTACTTCCACTTAGAAAATCCCCCTTTATTATTTTTCTAGCAACTAAACTATCTTCCTCTTCCTTTGCATCAATTGCGAGTAAATGAAATTCTGTTCTTAATACTCTTGCTAGACCTCCCTTAGTTTCCATTGGCAAAGTTCCAATTACCTCTAATTGTGGAATTACCTTTTCAACTTCTGGAAATTTCTCAATTTTTTCCTTTAGAGAATAATAATTTTCAAAATAAGTTTTTCCTTCAGGAGGTGTAATTATTATATCCCCTGCAAATATTTCTACAATATCTTCAGTAAAGAATTTTTTAAATCCGCTTATAAGGGCAGTGCTAATGGCTACATTTAATATTCCTATAGTAAGTGCAAATACTATTAAAGCAACTATTTTTTTACTTTTAGATAAATCTTTTGTAGCTAGAAAAAGTTCCGTTTTCATTTTTGATCATGGATTTCAATATATTTTTTCGTCATTTTTTTCTTTTTGTTTTT
>CAZFGC010000040.1:0-4511 GCA_964518285.1 Microcaldota archaeon | reverse complement strand
ATTGATTGAATAGTCTATGGATCCTGTGGTTTTAAGTATTTCTATAGCTTCGCTTATTTCTCTTGGATCTCTAGTATGTTTTGAAAGAATTTCTATTAGTCTTTTCCTATCTTTACTGTTTGCATTATTAATAGCATGTATTACCATTAAAGTTCTTTTTCCTTCTGTTATGTCTCCACCTATTTCTTTTCCATATTTACTTTCGTCTCCTATTACATTAAGTACATCGTCTTGAATTTGGAATGCAACTCCTATACTTTTGCCAAAGTTAAATAAGGTGTTTGCTACTTTTTTGCTAGCTCCTCCAATGTATGCCCCGACTGCGCAAGAAGCTCCTATAAGGACTCCTGTTTTTTTCTCTACCATTCTTATATAATCTTTTTCTTTTATATCCCATACATTGTTCTGTGCCCAATAAATATCATAAGCTTGGCCTTCACCAACTTTAACTACTGATTCTGATAAAATTTTCCTAGCATTTTCATTTTTGATAGTAGAAATAGGAACAAATGCTTTAAAATAAAGCACATCTCCGCAGTTTATTGCAATTGGTATTCCATGAATTCTATGAACGCATGGTTTCCCCCTTCTTTCTAAACTATCATCTTCTATATCATCGTGAAGAAGCGTCCCTTGATGAATCATTTCTATGGCTGCGGCTGCATTAAGTATTTCTTTGTTTAACTTTTTATTTGATACTGCAAGATAAGAAATTATTGCAATTGCAGGCCTAAGTCTCTTGCCTCCTCTATTAAAAAATTCCCAAATAATTGAGTAAAGTTCTTTATTTGGCTCTAACTTCTTTGGCATAATCTTTTCGATTTGCCTGCTTATAATACTAGAATACTTTTTCAAATCTTCTTCGATCATTTTATCACTAATCTTTTATCATTCATCTCATTATCTGCTCAATGATTGAACAAAAAGTTCCTTTTCCTCTATTTGATCCCAAAGTTCTGTCTAGCGTTTCTGACCATTTTTTTCTTAAATTTTTAACTTTAATATCTATTGTTTTTCTTCCTTCTTCTTTTCTTTTTTCTTTTCCTTCTTCTCTTTCCTCTATTGTATTAATTGTTTTAATTTTTATTTTACTTCTCATTTCTTTCATGATATCACCATTTCCTTAAATTTCTTTACCCCTATTGCCTTTATTAACCTTCCTACTCTTGGGCCTTTTTCCTTACCAAATAATGAAATATAAATATTTCTAAAAATCTCTTGGGGATTTACCCCTAGCTCTTGAGCTGTAGAGTAAACGAGATTATGAATGTCCAAATCAGTCATGTCTTCTCTTAATTTTTCCGCAAATTTCTCCACGTATTCTGGTCTTGGCGGTCTTCTTGGAGAAATTTCAAAATTGTATTCTTCCGGATGTAAATTATTTTTTATCCAATTTTCTATATATTTTGATAGATAAGCTGCTCCATCTTTATCATTTAATTTTTCTCCTACTTTTTCCCAATCCTTGAAAATTTGGTAATATAGAAGGAAATCTACAAATCTTGCACTCCATTTTCTCTTTCCTGATAGCTTATATGTTAAATATTTTTTCTGATCCGCCCTACTTAATTTTTCGACCTTTGCCTTTTCTTCAAGCTGCGAAGCATATTCATAATCTTCATAAATTGAAAGAAGTTTATAGCCTGATGGATCAAAATCTTTATTTTCTTGAATATCGGGCCTTAAAAGATAATATTTTATTATCTCTGGAGGCATTATTTTCAGTATTTCACTTATCTTCACTCCCACTCCTAAAGACTTGGAAAACTTTTTTCCCTTGTAAAATAACCAACCATATCTCACACCTATTGGTTCCTTCTTTTTAAATATCCTCCTAAATATTTCAACAGCTGTATACCAACTCCCTCCTTTTGTATGGTGATCTACCCCTGCACCTTCAAGAGATGTATTGAAAAGGTCCATCCAAGATGGCCAATGAAGCCTCCAAACGATTTTATATTTATGATCTTTTATTTCTGCTTTTCCCTTATATCCACATCCCGAAACATATAATTTCTTGTTGCATATGTATTCGTATGTTTCTCCATCAAAGTTTATCACAGAAGTAGTTGCTATTTTTCCACAATTTTCACATATTGGCATTAAAAAATGCCAATTTTCTTCTAACTGTCTATCAGACGTAATTTCCAGAATAGATCTTACTTCTATAAAATTCTCATGGAAAATTTTTACATACTTATCAAATTTTCCAGTTGAGTAAAGGTCAAATGCACCAAAAATCTTAGCATTTATTTCAAAAATATCAAATATTTCCTTTACTTCTTCTTGAAGATGTAAAGCAAAAGAATCATGACATAGAAATGGATCTGCAACATAACGTAATGGTTTTCCTAAGTCTTTTTCCATTTTGTAATTTTCGAATCCCGCTGGTACTGAATCAAATGCATCCAAATCATCTAATATAAAATAGAAATTTGCGCTTTTGCCATAATCTTTTAGACAATTTATTATCGTCTGCGGATAAAGAGCTTCACATAATGTTCCTAAATGTAGCGGACCGCTAACTGTTGCACCAGCTGTTATGTTATAAGGCTCTTCCTTTTCTTCTATTAATTTTTTTGCAAAAATTGTTGCCCAATGCTCCCTTTCTATTGGTTTTTCTCTTGTCACAGTCATGTTTCGATAAAAGTATAGTTATAAAAATTTTTTCTATTTTAAAATTAATGATAGAAGTAATTAGAATTCTTCTGGCGTTAGTTGGAACATCTATCGCATGCTACTACGATGTATTCAACAGAAAAAATGTTCCTGAAAAATTTTTGTATATTTTTTTAGCGATATCCATAGCGATAAATATATTTGATTATTCATTTTTCTACTCTCAAATACTTTCCACTATCATTGCTATTTCACTTATTTTATTTTTATTTCTACTTTACAAGATTGGACAAATAGGTGGAGCTGACGTTTTTGTTATTACATCTATATTCTTCGCATTACCAAAGGTATCTCCAATATTTAAAAAAGAAACTTTCGTTAGTTACATTAGCGTTCCTTTACCTTCCATCATTCCTATACTAGCAATTTCATCAATTTTATTTCTACTTTTTCTATTTATTACCAAAATAGGATATTGTATTAAAAATTTAAAAAAGGTAAAGCTAACTTCGATCGCTGAAGCGACAATCATTGTCCTTGCTTTTTCATTTTTACTTTACTCTCTACATTCGTTTATAAAGCTAGAGTTTTTAATTTTCAATTTAATTATTTTATTTTTCCTATGCTTTCTAATCTTATTTAAAGATATAATTTCAGAAAGTATGATTAAAATGAAAAGTATAAAAGAAATAGAACCTGAGGATATACTCGCGATAGAAAAAGTTAATGAAGAAATAGTGAAAAAATTGAAATTAAATAGGCTCATAACAAAAGAACAAATTGAAAAGATGAAAAAAGTGAAGATAAAAAAATGGCCTATATTCGACCTACCTCAATTTTTACCATTCGTATTAATAGGGCTAATATTTTATATTTTATTCGGTGATATTCTCTATTTCTTCATCTGATCTTTATTACTTGTGAAAAAATGAAAGCAGTAATTGTCCATTCAAAAGAAGATATTGCAGGATCAAATATTGCAAAATTTTTGAAAGAATATTTTGAAATCGTTTCTGTTAATTCTCCCCTTCTTTACTGTGAAAAAGAACTTGAAAATTTGTTAATAAATGGAGAATATGTAATATTTACAAGTAGACACAAAAGTGAAAGTGAAAAACCTTGCTTCACTGCACATACTCCTGGAAATTTTGGAAAGGCTGAATTTGGTGGTATAGATGGAGAAATATGCATTGCATGTCCTAATGAAATGAAAACAATATTAATGAACGTTGCCCATCATGTAGAATTTAAGAAAGCAAAGGAAGCTGGAATGGAAGTTTATATGGAATGCACTCATCATGGTCCCTACATAAAAAATCCTTGCTTTTTCGTAGAAATTGGAAGCAGCGAAAAAGAATGGAAAAATGAATTCTTTGCAAAGATAGTTGCTGAAGCAATTATTTCACATTCATTTAAGCCCTACAGATGGCCTATAGCTTTTGGAATTGGTGGGGGGCATTACTGTCCAAAATTTACAAAATATGAGCTTGCCGGAGCGAAGGAAGGAAACGCATTTGCATTTTCACATGTAATTCCAAATTATCTTTTAGATGAAATAGAAAAATCTCTAGAAAACGCATTGAAAAAAGGAATAGAAAAGAGCAAGGATCCTGTGAACATTTGTTTAATAGATTGGAAAGGAATGAAAAGTAAAAAAAGGAAAAAAATAATCGAATTTTTGGAAAAAAATAAAATAAAGTGGAAGAGGGTTTAGAAAGAATTAATTAGCTTATCGTACTTTTCTTTTATTTTATCTATTTTATTTATTTTTTGCCTTATGCTCATTTCATCCTTTTTTAATATTCTCTCAATCTCTGCTACTTGTCTTGCCAAAAGCTTTATCTTTAAATTTTCATCTCTCTTTTTAGTTTTTAGATCCATGCTATCACTAG
>CAZFGC010000039.1:0-3486 GCA_964518285.1 Microcaldota archaeon | reverse complement strand
CCAGTTATTACTACTGCGTCTAGGAGCTCTCTGTTTCTATCTAAATAAGATAAAACTACTTCCTCTGGAATTCTTCTTAATTTTTTTGCTTTTTCAGGAATTACGAGCTGTGGGACATAACAAAATGGGCATCTAAAATTACATCCTATCGTAAATACTATACACGAAATTTTTCCTGGATAATCTATCAAACTAACCGTTTGAAAACCACCAATTTCCATTCTCTCACTTGTTTCATGTTATTTCTTTACTATTTAGCTATTTTATCGAAAAGAGATCTCATTTTGAACTCTTCTTGCTTCCCAGGATTCCATTGATCTACTGGCCTCAAATATCCGACAACTCTAGAATAAACTTCTGTTTTTTGACCACAAACTGGACAATTTGGTATTTCTCCTTTTAAGTAACCATGAGCTGCACAAATACTGAAAGTAGGTGTCAAAGTAAAGTAAGGTAATCTATAGTTGTTGCATATTTTTCTTACTAAGTTAATAGCACTTTCTACAGGAATATTGCTTTCTCCTAACCAAATGTGAACTACTGTTCCACCTGTATATAAAACTTGAAGAGGATCTTGAAGTCTTAGATATTCAAAAAGATCCAAATTATGATTCACTGGGAAGAAAGTAGAATTTGTGTAAAATGGTGCTGCTTTTCTTTTTCTAAATTCTTTTTCGTTTGCCACGATTATATCAGGATATTTTTCCTTATCTATCCTTGCTAAATCGTAACTTGTTCCTTCTGCAGGAGTAGCTTCCAAGTTAAATATATTTCCTGTCTCTATCTGGAAATCTGCAATTTTATCTCTCATGAAATTTAAAACTTTCAATGCAAAATTGTATCCTTCTTTATCCAGTATCGAACATCCGAGGAAGTTCAAACATGCTTCATTCATTCCGATTAGCCCTATTGTATTAAAATGATTCTTCCAGTACCCTCCAAAGTTTTCTTTTATGCTTCTCAAATAAAATTTCGAGTAGGGATACAATCCTTTTTCAGTTAATTCTTCTATTATTTTTCTTTTTATTTCAAGAGACTCTTTTGCTAAATTCATTAAGTGCTCTAGTTTTTCAAAGAAATCGCTTTCATCTTTAGATAAATATCCTATCCTTGGAAGATTAATAGTAACTACTCCTATACTTCCAGTAGTTGGATTTGCTCCAAAAAGTCCTCCGCCTCTTTTTCTCAGCTCTCTTTGGTCGATACGAAGTCGACAACACATACTCCTAACATCTTCTGGTTTCATATCACTGTTTATGAAGTTAGCGAAGTATGGAATTCCATACTTTGCACTAGTTTGAAAGATTTTCTTTGTTGCTTCACTTTCCCAATTAAAGTCTTTTGTAATGTTTATTGTAGGAATTGGAAATGAAAAAGGTCTTCCAACTCCGTCTCCTTCGATCATTACTTCAGCAAAAGCTTCATTAAACATATCCATTTCATCTTGAAAATCTCCGTAAGTGTCATCCATTAACTTTCCTCCAATTATAACAGGTTCATTTTTCATGAATTCAGGAACCTCCAAATCAAGCGTAACATTTGAAAATGGTTGTTGAAAGCCGACTCTGGTTGGAATATTACAGTTAAAGAGAAATTCTTGCATCGCTTGTTTTACTTCTCTATAATTTAAGTTATCATATCTTATAAATGGAGCGAGATATGTATCAAAATTTGAAAATGCGACGGCACCTGCGACTTCTCCAGTTAACGTATAAAGAAAATTCACTGACTGAAGAAGTGCTGTCCTAAAATGCTTTGCAGGCTTCGAAGTAATTTTTCCCCTAACTCCAGTAAATCCGCTTAACAAAAGCTCTCTTATATCCCATCCTGCACAATAGGAACCAAGAATTTGCAAGTTGTGAATGTGAAAATCTCCATTTATATGTGCTTTTGCAATTTCTGGATTATGTTTTAAATAAATCCTATGCAGCCAGTAATTTGAAATTACTCTAGAAGAAATATGTGTATTTAATCCCTGAAGAGAATAAGTCATATTTGCATTTTCCTTTACTAACCAAGTAGATTGATTTAAATAGTTATCAACAAGGTTTCTTATGTCAGTGTGAAGAGAACGATACAAAATATATGCTTTTGCAACATCATAATATTTATTTTCCATTAATTTTTTCTCGACTATATCTTGAACTTCTTCGACTGATGGAATTTTTCTTTTTTCTTTTTTTAGCTTTTTTTCTAATTCTTTAACAACTTGATTAGAAATTTTTTCAGCAATTTTTCTATCTGGTTTTTTACAAGCTTCAAACGCCTTAAAAATAGCATTCGTAATTTTCTCTTTTTCAAACTTTACAATTCGTCCATCTCTTTTTTTAATTTTACTAATGGCCATAAAAAAATAAAAAAATGAAAACATTTTTATTATTATTTTTACAAAAAGACAGAAGAAGGAGAGAAGAAAAGGAGAGAAGAAAAAGCATAATGAATTAATGTTGCCACTTCTGCTTTTTGCTTTTTTGTTTCTTATTTCCTTATAAAATATCTTCCTCTTTTTTCTATTTCATCAACTCTATTCAAAATTTCTTCTGGCCTGCTATATCCTTTCAAAAACTCGTGATATTCATTCTTGTCCAGCGATTTTTTCATAAGAAGAACATCAACTGCTTTGTCTTCAATATCCTTTGAAAAAGTTGCTAGACCAAAATCTATTACGTAAATATCCTCCCCACAGACCATTATATTTGCTGGCGTAAAATCTCCGTGGCAAATATCCATGCTATGCAAACTAGCCAAAATCCTCCCAACCTCTCTCAAATATTTTTTCTTATTTCTTATGTCCCTCAATAGTTTTCCTTTCAAAAACTCCATATAAATTTCAAATCCAGATACACAAAAAATTTTTGGAACTTTTATCTTTTCACTAGCTTTCAAAATAATCCTTGCTTCATTCTTCGTTCTTTTCCTTCTCAAGTTTTCATCAAGCTGCTTCACCCTATATTTTTTCTCGTCCCTAAACTTCACCAAAACCTTTTCCCCAAATAGCCTAGTCAAAAAAATCCTTGCCTCAGCCCCTCTTGCTATTTCTCTTCTTTTTTCTCCCATTTAAATCCACTCTTTATAAAATCAGAAAGACTTTGTATTCCTTTCCTCGTAGCTATATAAGAACCAGTAAAAACAATCGCTGCTACAAGAGGATTTACTCCTAACGCAATAGATGCAATTCCACCACCTATTGGCAAATGAGCTGAAGCTATTAAATCAGCAATTCTATCAGATAATGCCTTTGGTGCTTTTGTCAAAGGATTTATTTCTACAAGCAATCTACCATTCACAAAAACTCTAGTGCATCCATCTTCTTCACTTGATATAATTGAAGTAGTGCCTTTTATTTGTGAAATTCCAAGAGCAGAGCTGTGCCTAGTACCATGACCAGGAAAGGGTTTACTTATTTTAACTTCAACTCCGTTAGCAATTATATTTCCATCTTCATCTAAAACTATTGCTCCATTCATCTCTGATAGCTTTTCGATA
>CAZFGC010000038.1:0-3518 GCA_964518285.1 Microcaldota archaeon | reverse complement strand
AAGAAATAGTCTTCTATTCATCTGGTAATTTCTCTGCAATACTCTCTCATTTGATCGGACACATAATTGCATATGCTGGTATTTTTTTCTCTACGTGCAGCATTGAGCAAGCAAGTATCCCTTTCAGGGTAGAGTTCGTTTATTTTCAAACAGTTTTCTAAAGGTATAGGAAGTCCTATCATCCTAATGTAGCATTCTCTTCTGTAAAGAATATCTACGTAATCGCAAATTGTCATATCCAATAAGTTTTCTGCAACTTTGATTTGGCACTCAGCTTTTAACCTTTTTAATTTTATTTCATCACAGTAAGAATGATTTTTAGTTAACACAGCGATGTCTTTATAGCAGTTATCTCTCAAAATTTCTTCTGTTGGTTTTGAACAATAAAAGGAGTTAAGAGTAATAATAGCACATTCATAATAGCAAGGATTTGAATGAACTACAGAATTTATTTTATCGCAAGATTTGCACGATTCTCTTTCTATTGCAAAAATTTTATAACAGTAATCTCTTTGACTTCCATTTAAAACAAGACATTCATTATCGTTATTATTCACTACTGCAATACACGAAACCCTATCCATATATCCTTCAATTTTATTACATACATTTTTCTTTTCTTTACTAAATCTTATCAAACAGGTAGATCTGTTTTCTGTTAAATTACATCTGTTTTCGTCTTCTTTTTCAATTGCATCGCAAGTATATATTTCAAGATCATTTGTTTTATTTTTGCATTTCTCAGATACAAAACTAATTAAGCACTTCTTTTTCAGCGTTGCATTTAGTATTTTTCCACATATCTCTTCGTTTTTATTTTCAATCGATACGTTAAAAATACACAAATCAATTTCAATTGTATTGTTAAGTTTATAGCAATAATTGAAATTTAGCTTGGATATAGAATATATACATTTAATAAAAGATTGATTTTCCAAAGAATAGCACTCAGACACATCTTCATTTTCCAAAGCCCTTTCAATTATACATTTTTCTTTTTCATCCTCAGTTAATTCTTCACATTTAACTTCCTCTTCTGTTATTGTGACATTATTTGTTACGTTTGTTACGTTATTAGTAACAATCTCTGTGATGTTTGTAATACTCTTTGGTTTCGGCCTGACAGTTATATATTCTCTTTCAAATTCAATGCATCCAGTAATAAATAAAGAAATGATAATTAGAGAAATGATAAGAATAGTAATGATGATTGATGCATCAAATTTTGTCATAAAAATAAAAGGTCAGCTTTTTAAATTTTTTTAAGTTCTCAATGATTTATGGTATCTTTATTTTATTCAAAAAAATTTTTTGATCATTCCCAAGGATACGGACATCCAGAAAGTCCAGAAAGATTATCTGTGATCCTTGAAACACTAAACGAATTTAAAAAAGCTAATAAAGACGTAAAAATGAACATTATAGAAATTGAAAGCAAAGCAAAAAACGAAATTAACGAAACGAAAGAAATTAACGAAACGAAAGAAATGAATGAGAAAGAGCTTTTCATAGTTCACGAGAAAAATTACATAGAAAAGCTGAAAATTTACTCTAGTAAAAGAATTTCTTTTCCAGATAATAGGTTTGATGAAAAAACTTTTGAAATAGCAAAACTTGCAGCTTTTACAGCAAGAGCTGCTGCATTAAACTGTGAGAAAGATTATTCATTTGCTCTCGTTAGACCTCCTGGCCATCATGCTGGTAAAAATTTTTTCGCTGGATTTTGCTATATAAATAACATCGCCTTTGCTGTAAAATCCTTGCAAAAAACAAAAAAAGAAAAAACAGAAGAGAAAAAAACAAAAAAAGAAAAAACAGAAAAAGAAAGTAAAGTCATGGTTATAGATATTGATTATCATGCTGGAAATGGATCTTGGGATATTTTTTACGACGATGAGTCTGTCTTTTTTCTCGATTTTCACTGCGATCCAAAATTTGCTTATCCAGGAACTGGATTCGAAAGCGAAAACACATATCATATGGTAAATGTAACTTTTTCTCCAAACACTAGCGATGAAGAATATATCGAAAAATTCGAGAAGAATGTAAAAAAATATTTCAAAATTTTTAATCCAGACTTTGTTGCAGTGAGCATAGGATTTGATACTTATTATTTAGATCCTATCGCAGGCCTAGATATAAAAAACAGCAAAACCTACGCAACCCTAGGAAAAATCATAAAATCCCTTGGAGTCCCTGTCTTTGGAACCCTTGAAGGAGGCTACTACATCCCAAAACTAGGCGAAAATTTTTTGAACTTCATCTCCTCATTCCTTGAGTAAAAATTTAAATCCTTTCCATTTATTTCTTCATGCGAATTTTAACCATCCATAGTGATTTTATAGAATTTCAACCCTTGTCAAAAGCTATAAAAAATCCAGAGCCCGTCGAACTAGAGAAAAAAAGAGTAGAAGAGTGCTTAGTAGTTTTCACTTCTGTAGAAGAAGGGGATACGAAAGAAGTATTAGAAGACGCGAAAAGAGAAATTGTAAACATTGCGAATCAAGTAAAAGTGAAGAAAATAGTAATTTATCCGTTCGTCCACCTCTCTTCAAAACCAGCAAAACCAGACATAGCCCTTTCCTACTTGAAAGAAATGGAAAAAATAGAAGGGTTTGAAGTCATTAGAGCTCCTTTTGGCTGGTACAAAGAATTCAACATAAAATGCAAAGGTCATCCGCTTGCAGAATTATCTAGGGTTTTCGAACCGAAGATAAAAGGAGAAGAAAAAGAAGTAGTCTCTGAATCTCTTAAGAAAGAGTCTAAGTTAATGAGTAAATTTTACATTATGACAGTTGATGGAGAATTAATAGATGCTGAAAAATTTGACTATACAGGATATGAGAATCTGAAAAAATTTGTTAACTACGAAATGAAAAAAATAAGAGTTTATGAGAAAGAGCCACCGCATATAAAGTTAATGAAGGAGCATTCTCTTGTTTCTTACGAACCAGGAAGCGATCCTGGACACTTTAGATGGTTGCCTAAAGGAGTTGTAATGAAAAAAATATTAGAAAATATAGTTTTGGATTGGTGTAAAGAAATTGGAGCTATAGAAGTTGAAACTCCTATTATGTATGATTTTGAGCACCCAGCGCTTTTATCTTATCTCCATAGATTCCCTGCTAGACAATATGTAGTTAAAAGTGAAGATAAGGAATTGTTCTTACGTTTCGCGGCATGTTTTGGGCAATTTCTTGCTTTACATGATATGGTAATTTCATATAAAAACTTACCACTCAAGGTAGTAGAGCTTGCAAAGTATTGTTTTAGAAGGGAACAATCTGGTGAACTTGCAGGATTAAAGAGATTAAGGGCTTTTACTATGGCAGATATGCATACAGTTTGTGAGGATATAGAAAGTGCTAAAGAGGAATTTGAGCTCCAATTTAAAAAATCTCTTGAATGGATAAAAATGTTAAATTTAGAAACAGAGACAGCATTCAGAGCTGAGAAAGAATTTTTTGAAAAAAATAATGCGAGTAGCTGAAGTAAAAGAACTTGAAAAAATAAAAGAC
>CAZFGC010000037.1:0-1922 GCA_964518285.1 Microcaldota archaeon | reverse complement strand
AATGCCAGCTATGCTAACTATCATAAAAAATGTATAGCTAAATTTCAAATTTTTTAACATATAAACAGCAAAAAATGGGCCCGCAACCATAGCACTAAATATAATTAATGAGAAAAAGATCACAAAATTCCCAAAGACGTTGCTGGGTGCTCTTTTTAAAAATTCGAAAAATGAAAAATAATATTCTTTTTCCTGTCTAAAACTCGGCTCGTATTTCTTTGTTAAAATGTACGCTGAAGCTCCTCTAGCCAAAAAAGCTACGAAAAAAAGTATGAAAAAACCAAAAATCTTTATTTCAAAAAAATCTAAAATTAAACCTGCAACTATCGTGCTCACTAAAGCAACAAAAGTCACAATTTTATTTCTTCTTCCAAAATACTCTCCTCTCTCTTTCTTTGGTACTAAATCCTTCATCCATGAATTCCACGATGGATTTATCGATGCACCAAAAAGTACTACAAGAGAGTAAAATAGAATTAAAAGTATTGGTAAAATTTCAACGTATTTGTTTAAAATTAATAGAATTCCTATAAAAGTCATTGGTATCCAAGACACTGCTTGTGCGAGTGCTCCATAGATACAGATTTTTTTCCTAGATATTTTTTCCATTATCTTTATCGTATAAATTTGAGAAATGTTCCCAAGTATGGATGGTAAAGAGTTTAAAATTCCTATGTAAAAGTTATTTGCACCTATTTGCAATGCGAATGGTGTGATATATCTAAATCCAAAACCTTCGCTTATCGAATAGGCACTTCCTTCAAGTATACTTAATTTTTTTGAATATTCGATTTTTTTCTTTTTTTCTTTTTTATAGATATATTCCCTCTCTAACAACGTAGACCACCTGGGAGGACAAAATTTAACTAACAGAAAAATTTTAAAAATGTCGATTTATTTTTTTCAGGTGATAAATTGATAGAATGGATCTTAATAGGGCTAATAGTGATAATTGTAATAGCAGTAATAGTTATGTATAATAGATTAATTGTCCTAAAAAACAGGGTAGATAACGCATGGGCACAGATAGATGTACAGCTAAAAAGGAGAGCAGATTTAATCCCAAACTTAATGGAGTGTGTGAAAGGATATATGAAACATGAAAGGACTGTTCTTGAAAATGTGACAAAGGCAAGGACAGCAGTTTTACAAGCAAAAACTCCAAGAGAAGCAGCAAGAGCTGAAGCAACCCTTGCTGGAGCACTAAAGACACTTTTTGCGGTAGCTGAAGAATATCCTAAGCTAAGGGCAAATGAAAATTTTATAAAGCTACAAGAAGAGCTTAGCAATACAGAATCAAAAATTGCATATGCAAGACAATTATATAATGATGCTGTGCTTGTTTTAAATCAAACGATTCAACAATTCCCATGGAACATAATAGCGGGAATGATGAACTTAAAAGAAAGAGAATACTTTAGGATCGAGGAAGAGGAAAAAGAGCCAGTAAAGGTAAAGTTTTAACTCTCTGATTTCTTTGCTTGCTTTTGTTCTTTTTGTCTTTTTCCATTATTTTTATTTCACTTTACAAACACAGTAATTTTTGCTGTTCTGTCTTTGTAATTAACTTCATCTAAGAATATAGTCGTCCCACCTTTGCGTATAAAAGATCCTTGTATGATATGCACACGACCACTATATTCTTTACTTTCGACCTTTACTACTACGCTTTTCTTTCCTACTTCTAATAATTCTACCGTTACTCCTTTGACCTTTATTATTCCGCAAATTCCTATCTCTTTTTGTGCAACCTTAGGACCTCCTAATACCTTTTTTACTCCACGATAGTTTTGTATTTCTTCATATTTCTTCAATTTACTTGCAAGATAGTTATTTTTATTCTTTAAATAAGATATCTCATTCTTTAAATCAGATATTTTCTTATATAAATTTGCTTCTTTCCCTTTCACTTCTTCTTTAAT
>CAZFGC010000036.1:0-9691 GCA_964518285.1 Microcaldota archaeon | reverse complement strand
ATAAATTTTTTAAACATTGTATCAACTGCGATGATAACATGGAAGTCGAAGAGATAAAAAAAATTGAAGAGAAATGGGTTGATATTTGGGAAAGAGAAAAAATATTTAAGGTAGTGGAAGATGAAACGAAAAAGAAGTATTATGTTTTAGAAATGTTTCCTTATCCTTCTGGAACCGGACTTCATATGGGTCACGCTTTTAATTATATAATAGGAGATATCTATGCTAGATTTAAAAGGATGAATGGATATAATGTTCTTTATCCTATGGGATATGATAGCTTTGGGCTTCCTGCTGAAAATGCTGCAATAAAAGAAGGAATACACCCAAAGGTTTACACTGAAAATGCTATTAGAAATTTTATTTCCCAGCAAAAAAGGCTTGGCCTTAGCTATGATTGGGACAGAGTGATTTTCACTCATAAAGAAGATTACTACAAATGGGACCAGTGGATATTTTGCCAAATGTATAAAAAAGGCCTTGTCTATAGAAAAAAGGCTCCTGTTAACTATTGCCCAAAATGTAAAACTGTTCTTGCTAATGAACAAGTGCATGACGGAAAATGTTGGAGACATACAGATACAAATGTTGAGATAAGAAATCTCGAACAATGGTTTTTGAAAATTACAGAGTATGCAAACGAACTTTACGAAGGAATAGATAATTTGAATTGGCCAGATAGAATTAAAGCCATGCAAAAAGAATGGATAGGAAAAAGTTATGGGATAAACATAAAATTTGAAGTAAATGGTGAGTACTGGGAAATCTTTACGACTCGTCCAGATACTATTTTTGGAGTAACTTTTATGGTAATCTCTGCACAACATCCTAGGCTTATGGAAATAGTAACTGAAGAACAAAAAGCTGAGGTACTCGAATTTTTGAAAAAAATAAAATCAACTAAAAAAGAAGACGTTATAGAACTGGAAAAAGAAGGAGTTTTCACTGGAAGCTATGCAAAGAATCCAATGAATGGAGAAGCTGTTCCAATTTACGTTGGAAATTTTGTTGTTTATGATTATGGAAGTGGAATGGTAATGGCTGTTCCCGCACATGATCAAAGAGACTATGAATTTGCAAAAAGATATAATTTACCAATTAAAGTTGTTATTTGTAAAGAAGGAAAAAGTGAAGAAGAAATGATTTTAGAAATAGAAAAAAATGGAGCGTATACGGAAGAAGGGGTATTGATAAATTCTGGAGAATTTTCTGGAATGAATTCTAAAGTCGCTATTGAAAAAATCTGTGATTATCTTGAAAAAAACGGTCTTGGGAAAAGAACTGTCCTATTTAGACTTAGAGATTGGTTAATCTCTAGACAAAGATATTGGGGAACTCCTATTCCTATCATTTACTGTGAAAAATGCGGTATAGTCCTAGACGAAAATCCTGTAGTCCTGCCAGAAAATGTAGAATTCGGGGAAGGAAATCCTCTAGAGAAATGTGAAGAATTTGTAAACACAAAATGTCCAAAATGCGGGGGAAATGCAAAAAGAGAAACTGATACTATGGATACGTTCGTAAATTCTTCTTGGTACTTCTTAAGATATTGCGATCCAAAAAATAATGAAAGAATTTTTGATAGTGAAAAAGTAAAATATTGGATGCCTGTTGATATTTATATAGGTGGTGCCGAGCATGCTTGTATGCATCTTATTTACTTTAGATTTTATACGAAGTTTTTGAGAGATATCGGACTCATAGATTTTGATGAGCCAGCTCCTAGGCTTTTCAATCAAGGAATGGTTCACGGAGCAGATGGATTTGTAATGAGCAAATCTAGGGGAAATGTCGTAGATCCTATGCAAACTATAGAAAAATATGGGGCTGATACTCTCCGCTTTTACCTAGTTTCAAATTGCAGCCCTGACAAAGATTTCTCCTGGAGTGAAACTGGAATAGAAAGTACTTTCAAATTCATAAAATCTCTCTACGACTACTCGGAAAAAATAAAGTTCGGCCAAGAAACTAGAAAAACTAGACACAAAATTAACAAACTAATAAAAGAAGTTACAGAATGCATAGAAAATTTAGAATATAACATTGCGACGATAAAACTAAAATCCTTCTTCTCCTATATAAAATACGAAGAAATTAGCCAAGAAACCTGGGAAAAATTCCTAAAACTCCTCCATCCATTCTGCCCATTTTTCACTCAAGAATCCTGGTCAAAAATCAAAAACTCCTTCATTTCCCTAGAACCCTGGCCAAAATTCGAAGAATCCGAAATAAGCGAGGAAATCGAAACTTGGGAAAAGATCTCAGAAGAACTAGTAAGCGATGTCTCTAATATAATAAAAATGATGAAAAAACGTGGGAAAGAACCAAAGAAATGCTACATCTATATTTTACCAGAAGAAATCAAATATTATCTAGAAAACGAGAAAGAAATTAGAAGAAGTATAGAAGGAATTGGCATAGAAGTGCATTTAGTAAGGAGCGATGAAGCTTCCTATGATCCTATGGATAAGGCAAAGAATGCAAAACCGAAAAAACCAGCTATTTACCTAGAATAAACGATTTTTAAACTTTTCCTCTTTATTAATAAGAGATAAAATGGAAGACGAAGAGAAAAAGGTTTACTCGATAATAATAAACAGATACAAAGATATGATAGAAAAAAGTGAAGCGAAGACGATATCTGACTTGAAATCTCTAATAAATCCCAACGACGAGATAATAAAGAATAAAAGGGATGAAATAGTTAGTAAATTTCAGAAATATAAATTTAAAAATGATTTTTTAAAAGCTGCTGAGTTGGCAGAGGAATACGTGTCGAGTTTAAAAAACATACAATTGCCTATAGAATTTTGGCTTACTACAAATGAAATGATGGAACTTGGTGGAGGGGACAAAATGGATAAGGCCACATTTCTATGCTCACTGTTAATAGCATTGGAAAATCAAAATTCTTATGTTGTAGTAGGTAAAAATAAAACGTTGAAAATTTTTGTGGAATATATTTATGATGGTGTTTATCTTTTTGACCCAACGAAAGGAATTAAAATTTATGTAAAAGATGAAGAAGAAATGATGAAATTTTTTGAAGATTGCGAGAGTGTACACAAATTCAATGACAGAGAATTTTTCATTTTAAAGGGGGAAGGATAAAAATGAAAAATCAAAAATGGGAAATTAACAGGGAAAAATGCTTAAAATGTGGAGGGTGCGTTAGCGTCTGTCCATTTTCCGCTTTAGAATTAGAAAAAGAAATAGTTTGGGATAAAAATAAATGTACTTATTGCAGTATTTGCGAAAAAGTATGTCCTATATCTGCTATAAAAGTAACAAATAAATGATTAACGATGATTAACGATGTGATTTTATGTATGATGTAATAGTTGTAGGTGCTGGACCTGCAGGATCTACTTGTGCGAGAGTCATAGCTGAAAATGGGTTTAGCGTAAAGGTATTTGATAGAAGGGAAGAAATAGGATCACCTAAGAGATGCGGTGAAGGGCTCGACAAAGGAGCTGAAGAACTAATAGGAAAAATACCAGAAAGATGCATTGCAAATAAGGTAATTGGTGCAAGGGTTTATGCACCAAATGGAAAATATATAGAAGTCCCAGGAGAGGGATATATACTTGAAAGAAAAGTATTTGATAAGCATCTTGCTTATCTTGCATCTAATTCTGGTGCTGAAATTCAATCTAGTAGTATAGTTGAAGATATAGAAATAAAAAACGGTGAAGTAAAATTATTTGGGAGATTTTTAGACGAAAAGTTTGAAGAAAAATCAAAGATAGTAGTCATAGCGACTGGCGCTGAATCAAAAATTGCAAGAAAATTCATAAATACAACTTGTAAATTAAATTTAGTAGATACTTGTTTGCAATATGAAATGGGTAACGTTAAGGGTGATGAAAAATTCATACATGTTTACTTCGGAAATGAAATTGCACCAAGAGGATACGTTTGGGAATTCTTTAAAGGAAAAAATATCGCGAACGTTGGTGTTGGAATTGTGCCTCATGAAAAAAATCCAAAGTTTTATCTTGAACGATTCATTAAAAATAACGATAGATATGAAAAAGCATCTATAATAGAAGTAAATGCAGGGGTTGTCCCCGTAGGGGGGATTATAGAAGACTGTGTAAGAGAAAATCTTATTGTGTGTGGAGAAGCTGCCCATCATGTAAATCCAATTCATGGGGGAGGAATAAAAGAAGCTATAATAAGCGGAAAAATTGCAGGAGAAGTAGTTTCGAAATGTCTAAAGAAAAAAAGTTACCGAAAGAAAGATTTAGAAGAATTTAATAAAATTTGGATGAAGGAAAGAGGTAAAAAATTAAAAAAAGTTGAAAAAGCTAGAGAAGTAATGGAAAAATTAAAAGATGAAGATTTCAACTATTTAATTGAAGTATTTGACCCTGAATCTATACTTAATATCGCAGAAGGAAACTTAATTTCTGTAGCAAAACTTCTACTAAAACATCCCAAAGTAATAAAATATGCGAAAATGTTGCTTTGAAAATGGAAAATGAAGATTAAATAAAAATGAAGTGAAAAATTAAATAAGAATGAAGTGAAAAATATGAAATAAAAATGTCTCCCCCTTCATTTTAATTTAAAAGCATATCCGTAATGAATTAATCCTCCGTCTTTTTCTTCGAACCATTTTCTAAATGAAACTTCTACTTCTTTCCCAATTTCTATTTCTTCTGGATTAGAATCTACGATATTTCCAATTACCATTGGTCCATCTTCAAGTTTAACAATTGCTATTATATAAGGAACTTTATCTTTGAAACCTGAAGCTGGAGAATAGACTATAGTATACGAATAAATCTTTCCAGTGTTGCTGAATTTTTTTTCTATTAATTTTCCATTTCCCCTACAATTTGGACAAATATTTCTTTTTGGGAAAAAACTTTTTTTACAATTTTCGCAATATGATCCAATTAAATTATATCTCTCCCTTATCTTTCTCCAAGATGACGGAACTCCAATTTCCATTACGACACCTCGTTATCTTTTGAAAATGTGAATGACACAAGTTGCTCCGCTTCCGCCTACATTATGAGTCATCCCTATTTCTGCATTTACTTGTCTTTTTCCTGCATCTCCTCTAAGCTGCATCGTTATCTCTACTGCTTGTTTTATTCCTGTAGCTCCTACAGGATGGCCACACCCTTTCAAACCACCGCTTGTATTAATTGCTACTTTCCCTCCTATCTCTGTTTCTCCATCTAAAGTTGCAATTCCTCCCTTTCCTTTTTCAAAAAATCCTAAGTCTTCAATAGCGATAATCTCTGCAATTGTAAAACAGTCATGAACTTCACATACTTTGATGTCCTTTGGTTCAACTTTTGCTTGCTTATATGCATTTTGCGCTGCTATCCTTGTTGCTTTAATGGATGTAAGGCTTTCTCTATTTTGGATAGCAAGAGTATCTGTTGCATGTGAGCTTGCTATTATTTCAACAGGTGTGTCAGTATATTTTTTTGCAATTTCCATATTAGCTAAAACTACTGCTGCTGCTCCATCCGTTATTGGGCTACAATCAAAAACTTTTAATGGATCAGCAACGACTTTTGAGTTAAGAACATCTTCTATTTTTATTTCTTTTTGAAATTGAGCATATTCGTTTTTTGCAGCATTTCTATGATTTTTTACAGCAACCGCTGCCATTTGCTCTTCCGTAGTTCCATATTCATACATATGTCTTCTTGCCATAAGAGCATAAAGAGCTGGAAAAGTTACTCCTTGCATTAGTTCTATTTCCTGGTCGCTTGCTTCTCCAAGCGCAACAGTTACTTCTTCTGTTTGAATATCCGTCATTTTTTCAACACCTCCTGCTACTACTATATCATAAATTCCTCCAGCAACTGCGAGATAAGCTTCTCTTAAAGCAAGTCCTCCACTTGCGCAGGCAGCTTCAACTCTTACAGAAGGAATAGGATTTAGCCCTAGATAATCAGCAATAAGCGCCCCTATATGTTCTTGCTTTGTCATATATCCGCTTGCCATCGTACCTCCGTAAATAGCCTCTATTTCTTTTCCATCCAAATTCGCATCTTCTATTGCTTTGATCCCTGCTTCTAAGATTAAATCTCTTAAGCTTCTATCCCAATGTTCTCCGAATTTTGTAATTCCAACTCCTATTACCGCAACTCTATTCATTCTTTCACATTAATTTTTACACATTTTTACCATTCATTTTTACATCTGTCCATGTTTTTCAAACCAATCTAGAATTTTGTTTTGTATTCTGAATTTTTCTTCTTCGCTTAACATTTTTTTATTTTCCAACTTTTCTATTTTTTTCTCTATTTTTTCTTCGCTCTCCTGCATTCTTAAATTTTTCTTCGCAATTTCTTCTCTCTTTCCCCTCTCCCATAACTTTTTCATAAATAATCTATTTCTAATTTTTTCCTTACATCTTATAGTTGGCATGTTATCACTCTTTCAATTTTCTTCTAAATTTAGCATAAAGTGCATAATCTATGTATTCCTTATTTTCTATAAAATCTCTTACTCTTTTTCCCTCTTTCCTTTCTGCTTTTTCTTCTATTTTTTCTGTAACTTCGATTAAAAAAGCATCGCTACCCGCTCCGCTGCCGAAAGAAACTGTTAAAATCCTCTGTCCTGGCTTTGCATCATCTAAAACAGCTGCTAAACCAATAAGCGTGGCTGCTGAATAAGTATTTCCTATGTAAGGGGTCACTAATCCTTTTTTTACTTTTTCTTCTTTAATTCCAAGCATTTTAGCGGCTTGTATCGGAAACTTTCCGTTAGGTTGATGAAAAACAACATAATCAAAATCCTCAGGTTTTGTATTTGTTTTTTCCATTAGTCCTTTAGCTGCAGAAATTATATGTTTAAAGTAAGCTGGCTCTCCTGTAAATCTTGCCCCGTGCTTCGGATAACTTTCTCCTTCCTTTCTCCAGAAATCAGGAGTATCTGTTGTGAAAGAGTAAAAATCTTTTATCTCAGCTATTATTTCTTCTTTGTTATTTCCTATAATATAAGCTGCTCCTCCAGCACTTGCAGTGTATTCTAATGCATCTCCTGGCCTGGCTTGAGAAGTATCAGCGCCTATACCCATTCCATACTTTGCATAATTGCTTTTTACCAATCCAGCACAGCATTGTATTGCAGCAGTTCCTGCTTTACATGCGAATTCAAAATCTGCTGCTGTCAAATCTGGAGTAGCACATATTGCTTCAGCAACAACCGTTGCAGTTGGTTTCACAGCATACGGATGCGATTCACTCCCTACAAAAATAGCATGTATATATCTTGGATCTATATTTCCATGTTCCACTGCATTTCTTGCAGCCTCTACAGAAATTGTAATTGTATCTTCATCTATTCCTGGTACGCTCTTTTCATAAATATTTAAGCTGCTTTTTATTTTCTCAGCATCCTCATTCCAAACCCTTGCAATTTCGTCAACTTTAATTCTATATTTCGGGATATACACTCCATACCCTACTATGCCTACCAAGGTATCACAACTCAAAACTTTTCGAGTTTTTCAACTATTTTTTCTATATCTTCAGTAATAAGAAGTAATGGGACATTTTCTACTTCAGCTATTTTTATAGCTAAATCATCCACATCTTTCTTTTTCAACCCATGAATACATACTATGCTTGGCTTTATTGGAGCTAATTTTACTGCAATCATAGGGCTTCTTCCAGTAGTTACTTTTGTGAAGATAAATGCCCTTTCGCTAGTTTTCCCATATAACTTTTGAAAGTCGCTATATTGAAAATTTAAAATTACTTTTAAACTATCTATTAAAGTGAAACCATGGATCATCTTCTTTTCAACATTTCCATACAAAATTTCAGCATCTACAATCTTTACAAAATCATTACCAGTCATCACAGAAGAGAAATCATGAATTTTATAATAATCTTGATCACTTTTCAAACTAAATTTCTTTATTGTCTCTCCCCCTCTTTCCTTATCTATTTCTATTAAAGTGTCTATTATCTTTTTTATCGTTTTTATACCAGGATTTTTCCTTCTATTAGACTCATAATCGCATATCATAGAAGGAGAAACTTTTAGCTTTTCAGCTAGCTCTACTTGAGATATGTTAAATATTTCCCTCCACTTCCTAATAGCAGACCCAAAGTCTTTACTGTTTACTATCTCTCCAGCTATTATATTTTCGATGTCCATACAAAAAGAATAAAATGATAAAGTTTTTTAAATTTACTTTTTGCTATATGAAAATTCGACAATTGCTAAATTTAGATAACTTTCCAGATCGTTCCTTCGGGGGTGTCTTCTATTATTATTCCTTCTTTTCTCAACTCTTCCCTAATTTTATCAGCTTTCTCGAAATCTTTCATACTTCTAGCTTCGTCCCTTTCTCTAATCTTTCTCTCAATTTCCTCTATCCTTTCCTTGCTAATTTCCCTTTCTTTTATTATACCAAACACCTTGTCTACTTCATAAATGAATCTAATTATCTTAACTGCATTTGCCTTTCCGATTTCGTTTCTTCCAATCATCCCATTTATTTTTCTTATAAACTCATGAACAACTGACAGTGCTTGCGGGATATTTAAATCATCGTTTATGAACCTTTCGAATCTTTCCTTAGTTATTTCTATTAAATCATCAACTTCTGGACTACTGACTTCTTTTTTAATATTTCTTAAATTAAGTATGAAATTTATTATTTTTCTTCTTCCTTCCCTAGCAGCATCAAGAGCATTTAGAGTAAATTTAAGTTGTTGTCTGTAGTGGCATGTTAGGCATAAATATCTGAAGTCGAGGGGGTCATATCCTAAATTTTCTAATTCTTCTAAAGTATAAACGTTCCCGGTAGACTTTGCCATTTTTTCTTCTCCAAAGAGTAAAAATTCGCTGTGGACCCAATAATTGACAAATTTTTTTCCAGTAGCACATTCACTCTGAGCAATTTCGTTAGTATGATGCACTGGTATGTGATCTACTCCTCCACAGTGGATGTCAAATGTCTCACCAAGATACTTCATACTCATAGCACTACATTCTATATGCCATCCTGGGAATCCTACTCCCCAAGGACTATCCCAACGCATTATGTGATTAGCATGCTTGCCAACGCACTTGAACCAAAGTGCAAAGTCGTATGGATTTTTTTTCTTCGGATCTAATTCAACACGAGCCCCAGGAATTAGCTCTTTCAAATTTAATCTAGCTAGCTTTCCATAGTCTTTACACTTAGAAGTGTCAAAATAAACAACTTCATCTGTTACATAAGTATATCCTTTCTCTTCAAGTTTTTTTATTAAACTTATCATGTCTTCTACATGCTCTGTTGCCCTGCACCAAATGTCTGGATCTAATATATTCAATTTTTTAATATGTTCCTTAAATTTATCTTCATAAAATCTGGCTACTTCATAAGGGCTTTTCCCCTCCCTAGCAGCCCCTTTTTCTATTTTATCTATACCAGAATCCTCATCGCTAGTCATATGTCCTACGTCTGTTATGTTCATTACATGTTTTACTTTATATCCGTTATACAAAAGAACTCTCTTAAGGAGATCTTCATTTATATATGTTCTTAAATTCCCTATATGTGCATACCAATAAACCGTAGGTCCGCAAGTATAAATTCCAACGACTTCTCCTATTGGTTTAAAATCTTCGATCTCTCTACTCATAGTATTGAAGATTTTCATGAATTAATTAAGAAGATTTTAAAATTTATTTTACCTTTTTCTATTTATTTTACCTT
>CAZFGC010000035.1:0-5082 GCA_964518285.1 Microcaldota archaeon | reverse complement strand
AAATATTATACAGAAGTTGCGGATTTAGATTTAAGACCTTCATAGCGTGTTCAGCTCCATAGCCTTTACTTATTAGTTCATAAAACTTTTCTTTTTTTAGCTGCTTCAATTCGTTTATTGCAGCCTCGAGTTTTTTGGGTTTATATTTACAGTATCTAATTTTTATTTTTTCAAAAAATCTAATAACGTTATCGAGTTTTATAGAAATCATAAGTCTGAAAATCGTTTTTTCTCCAGCTTGCTTTTTGTAAATGTCAGTAATTTTAATTTCTTTCGAATTAAGATATTGAGAGATTTGTTTTAGATATTCTAGTCTATTATTCATTAATTCATTTTTCCCAGTAACGCAGAAGTCTAACGTTTGTAATCTATTTTTCTCTTTGTGCACTTTTGGAACACCCAATTCGCTACCAAATAATGCTCCGAAAAATTCATCTTCAGCACATTTGTTAAAAGTAAGCCATTGAGGTATTTTTAATTCGATTTTTGTTTTATTTCCCACTGGAGCTCCAAGTGCTTGGAAGAAGCGCACTATTTTTCTATTGGTGTTTAAAATCTGCCACGAGCGTCCATATTCGCCTCCCCTTCGAATTATATTATTCTTTTTTATATCCTCACCAAAAACATTAATTAGATCATTTTTAAATTCTTCAATAGCATCTTTTTCGCTACTTGAAAGGAAGATTCCGTTTAGGTTTGCGAATATTCCTCCATCTCCAAAAGTTGCGCCAAGTATCCTTGCAATTATAGGTAATTTAGGATTATCAATTTTGAGAGGTAGTAATTTTTTCGATTTAAGCCATTCTACGTTTTTAATAGAGATCGGTTTCGAATTATTACAATGCCACCAACGTACTCGACCTGGAGATATCCCTAAAGCTTTTGCAATTCTCTTATAACCCCATTTAGGATTATTTTTTCTGAGCTCAAGATATTTATAATAAAAATATGCACTCTTTTTTTCTTCCTCAGGATATGTCGAAATCACGTCCCATTCGTCAAGGATTACTGGATCGAGAACAACAACCTCTTCACCTTCCTTGAGGTTTCTTGCTTCTTTGTAGACCACTCCAATATCTTTATCTCTATCATTATCTTTATCTCTAACAGCGACTTTATGTTCTTTAGTAATCGTTAATTGTCTTCCACTTTCTGTTGTTATTTGTATTAGCTTTAATTTACTTTTGCATTTTTGTCTGTTAACAGATAAAACTCGTGCAGGCCTTACACCTCCTTTCTCACCTATAACAAACAGTTGATTTTCCAAATGATCAGTATAAGTAGCTTCATGATCTCCCCTTTTGATAACAGAATCGGAAGAGCTTATAATTTCATCCACTTTTTTTGCCATATCTATATAAGACAAACCTTTTCCATCGAAGATACAAATATTTGCATTCGAAAAACATTGATACGGATCATGCCTCACATCGCCGAGAAGAGCGCCAGCTTTTGCTCCAGTAGCTTCTACGAATGGAGCACTAGTTATGTTTGAATTATCTATGAGAAGTTTGAATTCTTCTTCTCTTTCCTCTCTAAATTTTAGTTTCGATGTAAACAAGTAAGTTGAAAATAATATTAATATCCCAAGGATCACAGCCGCAATTATATAAGAATATTTTTCTATACTTTCTAGCGATATGCTTATTTTAGTTTTGCTCCATAGTTGAAGGAATAAAATTCCAAGTATTAAAAATAAGAGTAAGGTAATCAAAATTCTTCCACTTCCAGTTTTTCTAATTTTGCTTATTTTCCTTTCTAGAATGAATTTTCTACCATTCCCTATAAGCTCTTCTGGGCTTAGCTTTTCGTTTCTTTTAATTTTTTCAAGAACTTCTGGTGAATAAGTTTTTACTACAATTATCTTGGGATTATTTTCATCTACCGGATTTTGGGCACAAATTACATCTTCCAAATCTTCGATTGGCATTATTTCTGCCATTCCTTTGGCGATCATACTTTTTCCAGTTCCAGGAAGACCTATCAAAAAAATATGTCTCCTCTGCTGAGCCGCCTTCTTAACAATTTCAACTGCTTTATCCTGCCCAATGACTTGATCAATAATTTTTTCAGGGACTTCTATTTCTTCGGTTGTCTTGAAATTAAACTCTTTTTCCTTTTTCTTCCGTTTGCCCAACTTATCACTTTTAAAAGGAATCGAAACGAAAACAAAACGAAAACAGGTATGATTAATATGAAATAATATGAAATGAATTTTTAAATCTTTTTAAATCTTTTCAAACTAAATATTTCAAATTAAATCTTTTCAATCTAAAATTTTCAATCTAAATTTTTTCCATCCAATCTAACTTCATTACCACTTTTATTTTTCTTCCGCATTCAGGGCACTTAGCAAACTTTCCATCACGTAGTAGAATATTTTTTGTAACCATGAATCCGTATCTTTCTATTAGAAGAGTTCCACAATTTGGGCAATAGGTATTTTCTCCTTCGTATCCGGGGATATTCCCCGTGTATACATATTCGATCCCAACATCTAGACCAATATTTCTTGCTTTTATTAGTGTTTCTAGAGGAGTTGGAGGTTTTGTAAATTTATGAGCTGGATAATACGCAGTGAAGTGAAGAGGAATTGTTTTATCCACTTCTTTTAGCCATTCGCAAAGAGCTCTTATTTCATCAGGGCTATCGTTTACTTCAGGAATGATGAGATTTATTACTTCAGTGTGAATTTTTTTGTTAAACTCTTTAATATTTTTCTTTACAACTTCTATATCTGCTGCAAGATATTTTTTATAAGTATCTGGATTAAATGCTTTTAGATCTATCCGAATCGCATCTAAAAATTTAATTGCTTCTTTCATAGATTCATCAGTCATATATCCATTTGATACAAAAGTATTGTAGAGACCTTCTTTCCTTGCAAGAATAGCACAGTCTCTTGCAAATTCAAAAAATACAGTTGGTTCTGTATATGTGTAAGAAATTCCACTTGTTCCTTTTGCCATTTTCACAATGTCTTCAGGGCTAAGTTCTTCGCCAAAAATTTGAGTAGGCTGACTTATCTCCCAGTTTTGGCACCACGGGCATTTGAAATTACATCCAACGGTTGAAAACGAAAAAGAAAGTGTCCCCGGAAAGAAATGATAAAAAGGTTTCTTTTCTATCGGATCGATTGCATAAGCACATACTTTTCCATAAACAAGTGAATAAAGTCTACCATTTCTGTTTTCTCTTACACCACAATATCCTCTTTTTCCTGGTTGGATAATGCAGTTTCTAGCACACAAATTACATTTTACAGCCCCACTCGGCATTGCAGTATAGAACATAGCTTCTTTCATGTTTATTTTTCCCCAGTTTTCAGTTTTTATGTTCTCAAATACTGCAGTATCATAGACATTTTTAAATTTATCTTGCTCCTCCACCTCCGCCACCCCCTCCAAATCCCCCTCCGAATCCACCACCAGAAATTCCTCCACCAGCTCCTCTAGTTCCATATGAAACAGTATTTCTAACGGAAGTTAAGAAGACAGGAGCAGAAGTTGAAAATATGTATAAGCGAGACCTTCTTAATCTTTCTTCAGGGATTTTTACTTTCATAACTTTTATTACTTTTTCAGCAACTCCAAGCGCTGTAGCATATACAAGAAGAGTCTCCCATAAGATTATGTCTGTAGGAAGTTTTTCTTTCATTAATGTTAAATCTTCCATGAACTTTTTGTATTTGCTCCATCTAATAAATTCTATTCTTCCTTCTTTACTCCACTTCCCAAGGATATCTTTCCTGAAAGATACTAACAATAAAAATATAGCTCCTTCTATAGCAACTACAAAAGATATAAGACCAATATAACTATAGGCAAAAGAAAGGAAGATGACGAGAGAGAAAAATGAGAGAGGGATCATTATATTATTTCCAGTATTATCGATGTACTTTTTACTCTCAAAAGATTTAGTTAAAATCTGTTGAAATGTTTTTACATGCAGCGCAAAAGTATAATCATATCTGTCTAGTTTATCGAAGGAGAAATATTCCTTTCCGTCATGCATAACGTTCGGGTAAAATGTTATATAGTCATAAAGATATTTTTGATGTCTATTTAGACCACTAGGATCTTTTTCTGTTTTTCTGAAGCAAATTCTCTTTATTTTCTTTTTACCGAATAGTCCTTGCTCTTCAACCTCTATTTCTTCCATAGTAAGATAATCGTTTTCTACTAACCACAAAATCTCTCCAGCAATTAAATCAGCGACATTAGCCATTTCTCTTCCAATCAAATATCCTGCTTCTGCTGGTGAGAGGTTACTAGGAGGTTCTCTTTCGTACTCTGATAAGGTATATTCTTCAGGCAACGGCTCTTCTCTTCCATAAATGTAATATAAAATTACAAATGTAATTGGAAGATACAAAACAAGAAGAGCATGTAATATCCATTTTAATCTTTCCGAAATAGCATATTCCATTTCACCTTTTATAATTTCCTCTTTTGTCATAAAATTAGGAGCTCTTCTTAAATTTGTAAACCATTCTTTAGGCATTAATATGTTAACTTCCAAATATGTCTTTGCTGGATGGTTTTTTGAATACAAAATTATTTTATTCCCGGAGATTGTATATTTTTTATCTACAGGATGGACGAAAACAGTAACTTCATTAGCAGATCCTGGCAGTTCTATAATAGCGTTTAATTCTCCTACTCCTTTTTCCCAATACTCGCCCCAAAGTTTGTAAAAGAATTGTGAAACATCTTTTTGTTCTAATATTTCATTGATTACTTTATATTTGAATACTGCAGTGTACCTTCCTGGTGGAAACCCATCATCTTTTCTTAAAACAAGTTCATACAACCCACCATATTGTTGAGTGAAAAATCTACAATTCGCTTCTTTACAGTATCCGCTCGGATTTTGTATATGTCCGGCATAATACATATCTAAAGGTTTTCTAATATAAAGCTCGCGATACAGCCCACCGTCTTTATATCCGAGATCGTATATTATTTCTTCAGTCACATCTATACTTCCGTCAGGATTCAACTTATAGTATAGATTTGACTTTTGTATTGAATAGTCTGCAAAGATTAAAGTACCAAAAACTATTAAAAAAATGATAAATAT
>CAZFGC010000034.1:0-4632 GCA_964518285.1 Microcaldota archaeon | reverse complement strand
AGAAATTAATAAAAAAGAAGAAATTATAGAAAAAATTAACGATGATACTGGAATAAATATAATAAAACTTCTTTCCGGTGTAGAAATTAGAGATAAAGCCGGTACTTGGATTGGATGTAGGATGGGAAGGCCTGAGAAAGTTAGTGAAAGATTAATGAAACCTGCCCCTCATGTTCTATTTCCAATAGAGACTTTTGGTGGTAAAACTAGAAATATAATAAAAGCGTATAGAAAATTGAAACAAAATAAGGAAAAAAATATAATTGTAGAAATTGTAAGAAGAAAATGCAAAAATTGCGGGAGTATTACCTTCAGCCGAATCTGTAAATTATGTAAGAATCCTACATCTATAGAATATACTTGTCAAAAATGTGGAAAAAAATATACTCATAAAATTGAAAGATGTGACTGCGGGGGTAAAGTTACAGGATTTGATAGAAGAGAAATCAATATAATCAGTGAAATAGAAAATGCACAAATAATAACAAACTATACGACGGATGAAGTTAAAGGAGTTCTTGGGTTAACATCTGAAAATAAAGAACCAGAATGCATAGAAAAGGGTTTTCTCAGAGCAAAAAATAACGTTCATGTTTTTAAAGATGGTACTATAAGAATAGATGGTACCAGCGCTCCTATAACTCATTTCTATCCAAAGGAAATTGGAGTAAGTGTAGAAAAACTGAAAGAACTTGGATATAATTATGATGCTTTTGGAGAACCTCTCGAACATGATGACCAACTTGTAGAACTACACCCACAGGATATGATAATATCTGAAAAAGCTGCTGACCAATTGCTAAATGTTGCAAACTTTGTTGATGACGAACTCGAATTAATTTATAAAAAAGAAAGATTCTACAAATTAAACGAAAGAAAGGATTTGATTGGTCATTTAATAATCCATATTTCACCTCATACTTCTTGTGGTGTTGTGTGTAGGATTATAGGATTCACAAAAGCAAGAGTATTTTATACGCATCCTTACAACATAGCTGCAACCAGACGTAATTGTGATGGAGATGCCAATTCAATAATGCTACTATTAGACGCGTTTCTAAATTTCTCAAAATCTTATTTACCATCAAGTAGAGGAGGGACCATGGATGCTCCTATAATTTTAATGACGAATATAAAAGTTGAAGAAGTGGATGACGAAGTACATGCTATGGAAGTTGTAGAAAATTATCCTATTGAATTTTACGAATCTACTTTAAAACAAATTTCCCCAAGTGAGATTGAAATAGAGAAGGTGGCTGACAGGATAAAGTCTAAGAAAGAAAAAGAAAGCATTTCATTTACACATAGCACCTCAAATATTAATTCTGGAATTACTGTTACAAAATATGCAACTTTAAAAAGCATGAAAGATAAGATAAATGTTCAATTAGCACTTGCAGAAAAATTAGCTGCTGTAGATGAGAAAGATGCTGCAGAAAGAGTAATTTTAGGGCATTTTCTCCCAGACCTTTACGGAAATCTTAGATCTTTCTCAAGACAACAATTTAGATGCGTAGACTGCAATACAAAATATAGAAGAATAACTCTAAATGGAAAATGCAGATGTGGGGGAAATTTGATATTAACGATCAGTCGGGGAGGTATTGAAAAATACTTAAAGATAAGTCAAGAACTCTGTGAAAAATATAATTTACCAAATTATCTACGTCAAAGATTACAATTAATAGAAAAAGATATTAAATCGATTTTTGAAGACGAAACAAGCAGACAATTCAATTTGGCAGAGTTCATATAAGTTCATGTAGAATCGTATTAGATTCGTTATCACGCTATTTATAATTTGTTATATATTAATTCAAAAATAGCTAAGTTCGCCATCATTTTTTGGCAATAAAGATGTCTTATATAACTTCTATCTTCCCTCAGACCGACTGTAGCGGCATAGTTATAAACTTCTGGATCCATAAAATCTCTATCACTGATTTTACGTATTTCGTCTATCCAGCTTAAATCTAAGTTAATTATTTTTCCAATAAGTTTCTTTATGCTATAATCTATCGGACATATTTTGCCAGTATGATAAAATGTACTAACAATCTTCTGGATTAATTTTTGTTCGGAAATATCAGATTCTACCTTGCATATCAAATCGTTTAAAGTCACTTCCATGAACACAATTTCATGAATTCTACTTTGAATACATTTTTTATTATCTATTTCTATTATATCTCCTCTTTTTGGAGGAAAAGCTAAAAAGAGCCAACTAGTCACAATTCCATAGTCTTCCAATTCAAAGTTCAATTTTCTTCTTTCCGATTCTTCATTTATCTTTTCTCTTAGTGACAATATATTAAGTAATTCCAAATCTTCCTTCATTCGAGTATACCAATTATATTTTTTATTTCCTTTTTCAATATCTATAAATTTTCTAAATAATATACGCATCCTATCACATTTTATTGTGAATTTTGGTAACTTAAATTTTTCTCTTTACTATTTTTCTTATTTGTAGTTTCATGGATTTTGGAAAGGTTGAAAAATCTTTGTTTGTTAATTTGTGTATGGAAAAAGTAGATAAAGTAATAAGTCTTTGTTTAAGAAGAGGAATAATATTTCCAAACAGTGAAATCTATGGCACTTTTTCAGGTTTTTTTGATTTTGGACCTATTGGATCAGAACTCAAAAGGAACATTGAAAACTCTTGGTGGGAATTTTTTGTGAAAGATGAAATTGTAGGAATAGATGGTGCAATAATAACTTCTCCAAAAGTTTGGGAAGCGTCTGGACATGTAAAATCATTCCATGACCCTCTTGTAGAATGTGAAAAATGCAAAAAAAGTTTTAGGGCTGATCATTTAGTAGAAGGGGCATTAAAAATTAGCGTTGATGGTCTCTCTATAGAAAAAATTAACGAAATAATTGAAAATGAAAAAATAGTATGTCCTAATTGTCATGGAAAGCTTTCCTTTGTTAAAGAATTTAATTTAATGTTCAAAACTCATGTAGGTGCTGTTGAAGATTCTTCATCGATAGCATATCTGAGACCAGAGACTGCTCAGCTTATATTCATAAATTTTAAAAGAGTTTTACAAACTTCTAGAAAAAAATTACCATTTGGTATTGCACAAATTGGAAAAGCGTTTAGAAATGAAATATCTCCTAGAAATTTTGTTTTTAGAGCTAGAGAATTTACACAAATGGAAATAGAATATTTCATCCATCCAGAAAAACTGAATGAATGTAAATATTACAATGAAATCAAAGATATGGTCGTTCCTCTTTGTACACAAGATATGCAAGAAAAAAATGAGCGTGATAAATTTAAAAATATAAAAATAGAAGATGCTATAAATGAGAAAATAATTGGAACAAAATGGCATGCCTATTGGATTGCTAAATGTTTACAATATTTCTACTACATCGGTATAAAAAAGGAAAATTTAAGAGTTAGGCAGCATCTTAAAGATGAATTATCTCATTACTCAACCGAAACTTGGGATATCGAATATAAATATCCATGGGGTTGGAAAGAGCTAATGGGTATTGCAAATAGAACAGATTTTGATTTAAAACAGCATATTATGCATAGCGGAGAAGATCTTTCATATTTCGATGAAGATAAAAAAGAAAGAGTAATTCCATATGTTATAGAACCATCTTTTGGAGTTGATAGGCTTATTTTCACTATTTTATTAGATGGATACGAAGAAGTAGAGATAAAAGGAGAAAAAAGGATATTTTTGAGATTAAACAAAAAGATATCCCCTATAAAAGTCGGAGTATTTCCACTTATGAAAAAAGATAATCTCCCAGAAAAAGCACTTGAAGTCTACAATCTACTAAAGGATAAATTCAAATGTATATACGATGAAAGCGGAAGTATAGGAAAAAGATATGCTAGATGTGATGAGATAGGAGTCCCGTATTGTATTACAATAGATTATCAAACATTAAACGATGACACTGTTACTATAAGAGATAGAGATACAACAAAGCAAGAAAGAGTGAAAATTTTTGACTTAGAAAGAAAAATAAGAGAACTACTGGAGTCGTGAAGCATGAGAAAAGATAAAAAAAAGAAAAAAAGAAAAAAAGAAAAGATAAGAAATATAAAAGATAAATTACAATAAATTACAATAAGATAGAAATCTTTAATTCTGGGGTTGGAAGTATCACAAATTCGATGCCTGCTTCATTAAATAAGTCTAGAAAACTTTCATCAGAATAGTAAAAAGAGGTTACGAATCTTTTAATTTTTGCATTAACGATCATTTTCGCACAGATTATACAGGGCGTATGGGTGGAATACATTGTGGAATTTGAAATATCTATTCCGTGAATCGCTGCTTGGATTATAGCATTTTGCTCAGCATGAATTCCCCTACAAATCTCTTGTCTCTGTCCTGATGGTATACCTAACTTGTCTCTAAGACATCCAATCCGAAGACAGTCTTTTATTCCTGATGGTGCCCCATTGTATCCTGTGGTCAAAATTCTTTTATCCTTTACAATGACTGCCCCAACATGGTGTCTTCTACAAGTTGATCTCTCTGAAACTAAAAATGCTACCTTTAAAAAATACTCATCCCAACTTGGCCTAATTATTTCTTTTTTTATCTCTTTGGTTTCCTTTTTAATTTCCTCTTTGATAGGTTCTTTATATTTTATATC
>CAZFGC010000033.1:0-1547 GCA_964518285.1 Microcaldota archaeon | reverse complement strand
AAGGTAAATTTTATTACAAAACTTGCTGCAGAGCTTCCGCCCATCAAAGTTATTACTGCCATTGTCCGCTCTATACATCGAGCTAGAAAGAGAGCGGAAGAGGCCGCTACTAGACATATTGAAGAATTATTCATACAAGATGCTAGAGCAAAAATATCAAAAGGTGTAGGAGTAAAATTAAAAGATTTAGGAGGACTAAAATTAGAAGTAACACCAGTAACATTAAAAGATTTAGGACTAGAAAGTCTTGCCTATACGTCGGCCAAATGGTTAGCTCTGGCATATATCAACGAATTGAAGCGAAAATATGGAAAAAAATGGTATGAAAAAGCACTTACATATAAAAAGATTAATGACTTAAAAAAAGATGTTGAACTCCAGAAACCAGTTATCGAATTAACAGAATTTATAACAAAATTTTTAGTAGTGAATGGATTCGCCATCGAACCTACTGCTTATCATATCCAGTATAATGTGGAATATAGGGAAAGAGATAGGAGATCAATAATCCAACAACATCGTAACACACAGAAGGCAATAAATGAGTGCGCTAAGGAGTTAGAACAATCGGATGCGGACAGAAGGCTTAGAGCTGTTAAAAAACTAGCCGAACTTGAACCGGTGACAGTCGAACAGGCCGACAGGATCGAAAAGTTGCTTATATCATGTTTGAATGATGAAAATTATCTTGTGCGAATCGCTGCAGCAACGGCACTAGGGAGAGTTGGTGGCGCCGATGCGCTCAATGAACTAAATAATAGGTTAAATAAAGAAGAAAAGATAGTAGTCAAGGATGCTATAAACGCTGCAATCAAAAACCTTACAGAAAAATCGTTTGATGATTTTTACCAGCTGCTAGCTGTTGAGCTCAAAACCGAAGCTGAAAAGGAAAAAAATAAAAGTCGCGAACAGAGTTTTTAAATTTAAATTTTTTAGCTTAATTTTTAGTTTCAACCGTTTTTAGATATTTCTGCAAATGCCGAAAGAAAATTTACAAAAAAGTAAATTTATAAAGTTATTCCTTAATTGTTAACATGAAAATTATTACATCTGCACCTCATAAAATAATATTATGCGGGGAACATTTTGTAGTTTATGGGGCACCGGCGCTTGCTGCTCCTACTAACAATAAAAGTGAAGTAGTTTTAACTTCTAGCAAAGGAGATGGAAAAATAATATTTGAAAGTAATTTAGGCCGCGCAACTTATTCCAAAGGAATTTTTAGGGGAAATGATGCTTTCAAAATTTTTATACCTATGATAAAAAGTATTTTGAGCGATGCGAAAGAGCTAGAAGAAGATTTAGAAATTAAAGTTATAAACGCTAATGTGCCAAAAGGCATGGGGTCTTCTTCTTCGATAGGAATTGCTATCGCGTTAGCACTTTTAACCTATCTCAACAAAAAATATAACGAGGACGATTTGTTTTTTTACGGCCAAATGGTTGATGAGATTGCACATGGTGGGAAACCTAGTGGTATAGATGCAAGAACAATTAGCAGGGGAAAACCTCAAAAGTTTTATAAAACTTTTAATCCAGAGATCGGA
>CAZFGC010000032.1:0-3001 GCA_964518285.1 Microcaldota archaeon | reverse complement strand
CTTTATTAAATTCATGAATTAGCATGCCTAAAGAAACTTGTGAAAAAACAAAAGGTAATGGATAATCTAAAATTTCTGGAAAAAAAGGACTCAAAAAAACTACTGGGAAAAAATACTTTAAATTATCCCCAACGAACATGTAAAAAATTCCTATTATCAAAAAATCAACTAATATATCAAAAACTCCTGTGATATTATAGAAAAAAATATTAACAATAACTGCCACTCCAAAAATTTCAACTAGTCTAAAAGCAAGCTTCTTCCTATTCCTTCCTAGCAAAAAATATCCAAAAAGAAGAGCGAATATCGGCTCCGCAACCCTCGCAAAAAACCTAACATTAAAAGGCTCAATCCCTTGATAAAAAGCTATCCCCGCAACGTGATCAAAAAACATCACTACTATCGCAAAACCTCTCAAAAAATCGAGTCCCTCTATCCTCTTCAAAAAAATCATTCCCTTTCACAAAATTCTTCTATTCCATATTCGATGAATGCTTCTTCTCCAATTAGCATCTGTATTACTGGCTTTGCTAACAACCAAATTATAATAGCAACTATCCCCCCTACAACCATATTCATTGCCCAGGAAACAGCTCTGCTTCTCATTTCTGCTCCGAAGACATGGCCAACCGCATATGCCACCGCAGACAATGCAAGAAGCGCAACTACGACAATTGGGAGCAAATTCCTTAACATGATGCAGAAATCATTTAAACCATGAGCTAATCTTTCTTCTAATTTTTCCCCTGCAAATGTAATATGAAAAAAGACCAAGGATAGGAAAACAAATATAAGTAATTTTCGCATACTTTGAATAAAAAGATTAAATTTAAAATTTTAACTATTTTCGTTCAGTACGCATGACTAGGTTGTTCAACTAACTTTCGTTCAATTTTAGCTAGTGTTCGCGTTAAGCTCAGGATATTCCTTTTTATGATCGAACCAAGTACAAGCAAACTATCATTAAAGTGCATCTATTTCGAATAAATAAACAGATTGAATATTAAATGTCTATTAATAGATTTTACTATTTGCATAGTGTATTTATATCTACATAGGAGGGTCCTAAAAGTGCTTTTATTATTTCTTTTGAAACTACGACTATTAATATTCCTATTATTGCACCTGTTAGCATACTCATACTCCAAGCTTGTGCTCTAGCTCTAATTTCCGCTCCAAAGAATTGGCCTGCTGCATATGCAGCACCAGCCATTGCGAATAATGCAAATGCAAATACTGATAATAGACTATCAACTGTTTTATACACTACACAAAGCGCACTCTGAAGTTGTGTTGCTGCACCTGCAAAAGCTAAAGAAAAACATACAAGTATTAATAAAATTAATTTTTTCTTATGCATAGAAACTAATATTTGCGAAGAAAGTATTTAAAAACTTTACTTATCCCACTATGGATGAGGAGGTGGCAGAATTTACTAGGAGTAATTAACAAAAATAGAATGGAGGCAAAAAAATGATTTCTTTAACAGCTGAAACCTACATTTTTACCCCAAAGAGTGTTCACTATAGTAGGCCCTACTATGTATATTATTACTGCTATTATTGCTCCTACTACTGCTGCCATTGCCCAGGACGTTGCTCTTCCTCTCATTTCTGCTCCGAAGAATTGGCCCACAGCATAGATTACTCCGGACAATGCAAACAGAGCAACTGCTGCTGCTCCTAATAATCCTACCACTACGGTACATACAAAACTAATAATTGATTTCATTCTTGATGCCGCATCTGTGGTAGACTGCGCTTGTTGCCCACCTCCGGCATACATTAACGAAGTTATTACTACAAGGAAAAATATTGCAAATAAATGCTTTTTTTCCAATTTATCACCGAAATAATTTTTGAAAAATATTTAAAAATCTTCCTTTTTGGGTCTGTTTAAGCTGTGATCTGATGGTTGGTAGGAATAAGGTAGCTCTTTTAGTGATTATAGCTGCATTGATAAGAATAGCGCTAATGTTTATAAATAGAAATCCTTGTCTTTCTGATGAATGCCTTTATGGAAAAATTCTTGATGAGATTGTAAGAAATAAATCTCTTGTACCTACTTATTTTAATGAATATGTCCCTTGGAAGCCCCCTCTCACTTTTTATGTTTATTCTTTATTTTATCCTCTGAGTACAATTTTCCCAATAGAATTGACCTTCAGAATTCCTTCGCTAATATTTGGGGTCATAACTACCTTCGTGTTTTATTTCTTTGTTCTTGAGTTACTGAAAAACGAAAAGAAAAAAGAGGAAATTGCATTTTACTCTTCCATTGCTTATAGTGCACATCCTGCATTTTTAATAACAAACGGTCTTTTCTTAACAGATAATCTCTTAGCATTTTTAACGCTTCTTTCGCTTCTTTATTATTTGAAGGGTGAAAGAAAAAGCAAATATTTTATAGTAGCGGGGTTTTTCTCAGCTCTTGCATTTTTCACAAAAACTATAATGTCATTTGCTATTATATATCTTGCAATTATTTATTATTTCTTGAAAGATAAAAAAGTATTATTAAAGAAAGAATTTTTGATCTCTTTATTGTTTATTCCTGCTACGTTTTTGCTAATGTATTTTTATTTTGGAGAAGAATTTATCAACAACTTCATGATTGATGCCACTAGACTAGAAATTCCTCCGTCTGTAGCTGGAATGTATGTGCTTTTGATGTTAATAGCTATCAGCGTTCCATTCATTGTATTTTTCTTTATAAGAATTGTCGACAGAATTAAAAAGAAAAAACTTGGATTTTTAGAAAAATATTTTTTGTTTTGGTTAATCCTTATTTATCCTGCAGCGTTTTCTAACCAACTTCTTTATTGGTACTTCATTCCAGTAATTCCTCCAATTGTAATCTTGGGTGTAAAAGAAATGTCAAAAGATATATTTGATAGGCCTTTTATAATTACATTTTCATGTATTATTTTGATTATTTTATCACTGTCTTATGTCCCTCTTTCTCAAATTGATAAAAGATTTGAAGATCAAAAAAATATTGG
>CAZFGC010000031.1:0-2973 GCA_964518285.1 Microcaldota archaeon | reverse complement strand
AAGGGTAAATTAATAATTGGATCTTCTAAGGAACCCATAGACGATGATTTAACCTTAAATGATGCGAAAAAAATATTTGGAAAACTTAAGTGCGAATTTAAAAATACCGGAAACTCTTTCGGAATTATGTGGGAAAAAGCTCCAAAAGGAATTTTAAAAGAAATAGAAAAATGTGATTTAATAATAGCAAAAGGTCTTGCTAATTATGAAACTTTGACAGAAAGAGAAATAACGAAAGGTAAAACGTTCTTTTTGTTAACGGTAAAATGTGTGCCTATAAGTAGAGAGCTTGGAGTGAACGTTGGAAAAAGTGTTGTTTATTTCTATTAATTCCTGTTTCTATTTTCAAAGTGGAGTACACACTCCTGTAGAGATACATCTACAATACCAAGTTAATTTTGAAAGACTTCCAGCAGCCACGTATGGTGATGTATAAGTAGGAACTCCCTGTTCCTCGAGGATCTTTTTATTATAAGTAGCATATTCGCCACCAATTGAAATTACAATAATTGGTTTTTTATTCTGATTTGATGCTGATATCACTATATCATTGACGCTGGAATCTAGACTTACTGTTTGAAACAAGAGTATTACTATTATAGAATCAACATTATCGTCATTTAAGACTAAAGAAAGTGCAGTTGCGTATCTTTCTGAATTTGCATCACCAGCTAGATCTAACGGATTTGTTATATTTACGTAATTTGGTAGCTTCTCACGCAGTTGTTTTTTTGTTTCTTCGCTGAAGTCTGCAAGTTTCAATCCACTCCTCTCTATCCAATCTGCAGTTAAAACTCCTACCCCTCCTCCATTTGTGATTATTGCAACTCTGTCCCCTTTAGGAGGAGGCTGCAAAAATATCTTTGAATAATCAAAAAGATCTGTAAGAGATTCGACTTCTATAATTCTTGTTTGCCTAAAAACCGCACTGTAAACTTCTGCATCACCTGCCAACGCAGCTGTGTGGGATCGTGCTGCTCTAGCTCCGCCAGGAGTTTTCCCAGCTTTTATGGCTATTATTGGTTTTTTCTTAGTTACTCTACTTGCTACTTCAATAAATCTCTTACCTTCTTTTATCATCTCAAAATAAGCAGCTATTATTTTAGTCCTTTTATCTTCCAAAAGATATTCTAAAATATCGCACTCATTTATCACAGTAGCATTTCCATAAGAGATAAATTTAGAAATACCCACTCCTAGACTTGCTGCTAGATCTATAACACAAGATCCTACAGCTCCACTTTGCGCCATAAAAGCTATGTGACCTAACTTCGGCCTTCTTAATTTATACATCGGTAAAAATATACAGTCAACCCTTGTTTCCGGATTTATCACTCCTAAACAATTCATCCCTATTAAAGCAATGTCATTTTCTATGCATATTTTTCTTACTTCTTCTTCAAGAGCATAATTCCCTACCTCTGCAAATCCGCTGGATATACCCACCGCTGACTTCACTCCTTTTTCTCCGCACTCTCTCAATACTTTTGGTACAATTTGTGAAGGAACTGCAATAATTGCACAATCAACTTTAGATGGAATATCTAGGATAGAAGGATAACATTTTTCATCTAAAATATAATCAACGTTTGGATTAACTGGGTATACTTTACCCTGAAATCCACCTTCAATAAAATTTCTGAATAATACATGTCCTATTTTCGCTGGATCTCTAGAAGCCCCTATTATCGCTACGCTTTCAGGCTGGAATATATATTTTATGTTTTTGATTAGATCTTCGCTTTTTTCATTCTTTTTCTCTTTTTCGTTCTTTTTTTCTTTTTCATTCTTTTTTTCTTTCTCTATCATTTTTTCACTATTCTCCAATCTATCACTACATAATCGTTTTCATAAAAAATAACTGGATTTAAATCTAATTCAGCTATATCTTCTTCGTTTTTTGCAATTTCATTAACTTTTAAAATTAAATCAACCATTTTCTCTTTATTGTAGTTCCTACTCCTGGCAGTAAATATATCTTTATACTTCAACTCTTCTATCATTTCTATGGCTCCAACACGATCTATCGGAACTATCCTCATTGATACATCCCTGAATATTTCTGTGTATATTCCTCCAAATCCAAACAAAATTACTTTTCCAAACTGTGGATCTTCCTTAAAACCGCATATCATCTCTATTCCTGGTCTTGCCATTTCCTGTACAATTATTCCTGAATATTTTATATTTGCTCTTTTAATATTATTCATCAAATCTTCATACTCTTCTTTTACATTTTCTTTTGTAACATTTAGCTTTACTAATCCTAACTCTGTTTTATGTATAGGTAAGTTAGTAGAAACTTTCAAAACGAGAGATGGTATTTTTTCAGCTATCTCTATTATTTCATTCAAGTCTTTTGCTTCTTTAGTAAATACTTTTTTTATGTTATACTTCTCCAGTAAATCCATTTTAGACCCTAAAAACAAAAAGTGAATCGGCTATCACAATTATTACAAACAATAGTATTAAGAAATAAAAGTATTTTTTAAAGTAAAATGACATCTTTTCTAAAAACATTTTCGTTCTGGAAATGTGTATGTGTTGTGCTTGCTCTTCTGCCTGCTCGATTTCGATATTTTCAGTACTTTTTTCTGCACTTTCTTCTCCTCTCTTTTCTCTTTCCTTCATTTCTATTTTTTCCTCTGTCATCTTTTCTATAGGTCTGAATCCTGGGCTAATTAACTTGAATCCTTTTTCAGTTAAATTAATTTTCACTTTAAGGTCTTTTACTGTAAAAGTTATATATCCTTGATTCAAAAGTTTGTATAAATGTAAAGAAATATCCGTAGGGAAAATATTTACTCTATTTAATAAGTCGTCATAATCGCTCGTTATACTTAAAGTTTTTAATAACATATAATCTAATTCATCAAGTGGTTCTTCGACGCGTTCTCTAGCATTTTTTAAAATTTCATTTCCGTACCCTGTTAAGGTTACTGTGCTTTTTCCTATCTCAGATTTTATATCTAC
>CAZFGC010000030.1:0-6121 GCA_964518285.1 Microcaldota archaeon | reverse complement strand
ATTATCAATTTTGTTATTTCTGTTACTATTTTTATTATCATTTTTGTTGTTGTTTTTGTTGTTTTTGTTGTTGTTTTCATTATCGTTTTTATTATCATTCATCATCGCTCTATTCATTACCATTCACTCTCCGTTGTTTTGTTGCTTCATCTCTTTTACTTCATTTGTTTTCTGCCATATCCTTTATTTTATCTCCCAGAAAAAATTTTAAACTATTACTTATTTATTTTTCTATGATTCTCTCGGACGTAGATATTAGAAGAGCTATTAAAAACGGGGAAATAAAATTCGAACCTCAAATAAGTGAGGATCAAATTGGGCCGGGGTCCGTTGACTTGACTTTAGGAAATGAATTTCTAAGGATGAAATCAGGATTAAAAAATAAACCGTATGACTTGAAAGAAATAAATTTTACGGATTTATTCGAAGAAGTAATAAGCGAATCTATAATAATATATCCTGGAGAACTTATACTTGCAAAAACTTTGGAAAAAATTACTTTGTCTCCAAATATTTGTGGGTGGATACAAGGAAGGAGCAGATATGCGAGACTAGGAATTACCGTTCATGTAGCAAGTAGCTTCATTCAACCGGGAGTTTCGAATAGGCAAGTTCTGGAGATAGTTAATTTATCAAAAGTTCCCTATACTTTACACTCTGGTATGAAAATTTGTCAAGTTGTTTTTCAAAGGACACAAACTAAAACCTCGATGCCATATGAAAAATTTGGAACTTTCGCAAAACAGTAGCTGCAGTGCGGCAGTAGTCTAGCCTGGTAGGACCCGAGCTTCCCAAGCTCGTGACCCGGGTTCAAATCCCGGCTGCCGCAACAAACGTGATTCTATGTTGAAGGAGACGAACAAAATGTGGAATTTGAAGATCATTTTTGCGATATTTTTCACTGTTTGGTTGAGTTTCTCTACATGTATTTCTACTACTAGATCCATGTTCCTCCCAGCAATCGTCGATGAAAACACTTCGCAACTTGTAGAAGTTGAAATATCCATAGTCCCTGGAAAAGGAGATGTTTACATTTCAGCAGTTGAAGATATCGGACATCTAACACGAGAATCACTTAATACTGCTGCAGAAGTTGCTTTTAAAATTTTGGAAAGAGAGAAAGATTGTGATATAATATTTAAAATAAAAACTCCTGTTGGAAGAGTAGAAGGTCCAAGTGGAGGAGCAGGATTTACAATACTTATTCTCTCTGCACTTCAACGAAAAACCATAATAGATGGGTTTTCCATTACTGGAACAATAAACAAGGATGGAAAAATAGGATACGTCGGAAGAATACCTTCAAAGTACGAAGTCTTCGCAAAATCTGGTGGAAAATTATTTGTAGTCCCTATATTAGACTATAACGATAAAATACAGCTATTAATACTTAAAAAAATTTATGGAGTTAACTTTTACGAAAGCGATAATATAATTGAATCCTATGAAATAGCTACTGGGAAAAAACCAACATTTAACTATTCAATACCAGCCGAAAAAGAAGTCACTTTTCCTCCTGCTAAATACTCTCCATCCTCTTTCAGAAAAATAAACGAAAAAATGCTAAAAGATGCTAGAGAAAAAATTAAGTATGTAGATAAAAATTTGGCAGAACACTTTAACTCTAGAATTAAAAATTCAGAAAATGCATTCAAAACAAATAACTATTATACTTCATCTAACTTACTATTTCTCACTCTTATAGATATGGAATTCTCAACTTTCGAACAAAACAAATTCGAAATTGAAAAAAGTAACCTCAAAAAATGCTGGGAAAATTACGAAAAAATCCTCGAAAAAACTAGAAAAAATATTGACAATTTCGAAATAATTAGTTCTTCAGAAGTTAGATACGCATGGTCAAAACTAAGATCTAACTCTTCGGTGGAAAAGACATTAGATAGAGAAAATGTAGCAAATAATTTGTATGACTTTTACAATATTATAACTTCTAAATACTGGTGTTATGCTGCAATAGATTTCGTACAAATTGCAAACTCGAGCGATACTCCAAATGGAAGTATTGATGAATATGTAAAAGGTCTTGCATTGAAGAAATATGAACAAGCGAAAGAGTATGGGGGAGATGACTTTCAATTACAGGCATCTGAAAAACTAATAAATGACGGAAGATACATTGCATCTTTATTCACTTCGAGTATGGTAATATCTGAATGGAAAGCTAATAATCTCGAAGAAGATTTTGGACCTGAGAGAAACTTTACTTTTATCTGGCCGCAGCTTTACTATAGTCATGCGTTAGTATATAAAGAAGTATACAATGACACACAAGTTTATAAAAGATTATACTACTTAGCAATTGAATTGGAAGACTCATTAAGCGAAGTAAAAAAAATAATAGAAGAAGTAAAAGAAACTGCGGAAACTGAAGAAAAGCGAGACTACTCGGAGATAATTAAAACAACCGAAGAAGAAACTAAGGGTGCTGAAGAAATTGAAGTTGAAAAACTTAGAAAAGTTTCAATATTTTATCCAGAAGAGGTGAAATACAAATATATCTCTATTCTTACGATATTCGCCACTATACTGCTTATATTATATATTGTTACATTCATGAGGATGAAAGAGAAGAAATGAGAAATACAAATAATCCGGCTGCTATAGTAACTAAAGTTAACTTTCTCATTTTTCTTAAATTACTAAGATCTTGGCTTTTTAAAAGTCTCATGCATACATATAAAAATATCAAATCTAATAATATGACTGAATAGTATATGATGGTATTGGAAAAAAATGTAAAGATAGGATATATGCTAAATACAATTCCTACTAAGTAGCAAACTATTACGCTGTAAACTGCTTTTTTCTTTCCAATTAAGATTGGTAAAGTATTAAATTTAAGCTTTTTCTCAGCAGAATAATCCTCGATATCCTTCATAATTTCTCTTCCCAAACCAAAGAAAAATACAATAGAAGAAATTATTGCTATTTTCTCGTTTACATTATCATTAATCAATCCACCAAATACAAAAGGTATCATCATAGTAATTGCGATGTAAGTATTTCCTATCAAAGGATATTTCTTGAAAATGAAGTTATAAGCTACAGAAAATAAAACTAAAAGAACTATTAAAATAAACACATACAAAGAAGTAAATTGAGATAAGATGAAAGACAAAACTATTCCTACTGTAAATCCTATCATTGATATATACAGCGCTGTCTCTCTTTTTATTTTTCCACGGACTAAGGGTCTATCAAATCTTTTATTCATTTTATCGATTTCGTAATCTACGTAATCGTTCATTGCAAAAGCTCCACATTCCATAAACACTGCGATGAAAAATCCAAGTAAAGCAGAAAGGATACTAACTCCCCCACTTAGCATCATACCAACAATAACTCCTATTCCATAAAGTATACCATGTTCGAATCTAACAAGTTGGAGGATAGATTTGAGATATTCCTTACCATTTTTATTAGCTTTATTGTCGTGTTTAGCTTTCATGAACATCACTATTTTCTATTTCTTTAATTAGCTCATTTAAAAAACTTTGTATATTTTTCCAATGAGATCCCTCCCAGTAAATTTGATTACATTTTTTGCATATCCAAATTTTTTCATGTTTTTTCAAAATATATTCGGGGACTTTTTGCTTTATCTCAGCTAATTTTGTCTTCTTTGCTTTATTCACATTAACTCTCTTCAAATCTCCTCCACATTTAGTACATAAAGTATATTTTTCGAAGTTTTTTATTTTGTTTTTACTTATTTTTAACCTTTTAAGTACGAATAATAATTTTTCTTTCAAATTTGAGATCCTTGGATATACGAAAATTACTTCCAGTCCTATTCTTTTTGCTCTTTTAGAGAGTTCCTCATCTTCTGTAAGTATAGTGAAATTCCCCTTTTTTGCTTCATATAGAATTTCTTCATCACTCATATCTTTGGATGCAATGTACGTTTCTACTCCTATTATTCTAAGCCATCTCCCCACATCTGTTAACATTACATCCGCTATAACCTTCATAGAGAAAGTAAGTTTTATATTAATTTATTTTTTATTTTGTTTGATCTTTGTTATTTTTGTTATTTGTTATTTTTGTTATTTTGGCTTGTCGCTTGTCAATTAATAACTTTGGTGGGAGAATGAGAATAGGAATTATAGGAGGTACGGGAGTTTATGACTTAGAATTCCTGGAAGATGTAAAAGAATTAAAGGTAACTACGCAGTTTGGTAAACCATCCGGCAATCCGATAGTTGGCAAGATAAAGGGAAGCGAAAATGAAATTGTCTTTTTGCCTAGACATGGTAAAGGACATATATATAACCCGAGTAATGTAAATTATAGAGCAAACATAGCAGCAATGAAAAAATTAGGGGTAAGGGAAATTATCGCTCCTGCTGCTGTTGGTTCTTTAAACGAAAAAATAAAGCCAGGAGACATCGTATTTCCAGACCAATTGATTGATAGAACTTACATGAGAAAAGTAACTTTCTACGATGGAAAAATTAAAGTTAACGGAAAAAGAGTTTGTCATGTATCTTTTGCCTATCCGTTCTGTGAGAGACTTAGAAAGATATTAATTGAATCTGCAAAAGAAGAAAATATAAAAACCCATGATAAAGCTACTTGTGTTGTGATAGAGGGTCCGAGGTTTTCAACTAAAGCAGAATCAAACCTGTATAGGTCCTGGAAATGTGATATAATTAATATGACCATGTATCCTGAGTGTGTCCTAGCAAGAGAAGCTGAAATATGCTATGCTAGCATTGCTATGGTTACTGATTATGATTGCTGGAAAGAACACATCGTAGATACAGAAACAGTGATAAAAACAATGAAACAAAACGTAGAAAAAGTGAAAAAAATAATTATGAATGCTACACGCAAAATGAAAGAAGAAGATTGTTCATGTAAACATGCTCTTGAAAATGCGTTTATCTGAGGTGAAAAGATGAGACTCTCCGAAGTAAAGAAAATGATTAGAGAAATTCCTGATTGGCCAAAGCCAGGTGTTTTGTTTAAGGATATAACACCGATACTAAAAGATAGAAATGCATTCAAATTGGTAATCGACAAAATGGCAAAGAAATTTAAGAAAATGAAAATTGATAAAGTTGCAAGTGCAGAGTCTAGAGGATTCATATTAGGTGCTACTTTAGCTTACAAACTAAAGGCAGGTTTTGTACCATTGAGAAAACCAGGTAAATTACCCTATAATACTATAAAAGAGGAGTATTCGCTCGAATATGGTAAAGATGCTTTTGAAGTTCACGTAGACGGGATAGAAAAAGGGGATAATGTATTGATCGTTGATGACGTGCTAGCTACTGGAGGAACTATGAATGCTGCAGTTAATCTAGTAAAAAAACTTGGCGGGAATGTGGTAGGTATCGCTCTGCTAATAGAGCTCGAAAATCTCGGAGGGAGAAAAAAAATTATGAGCGAAAATGGAATAAAAGACGATGAAATTTATGCTTTATTAAAATTCAAAAAGTAAAAAGTTCAAAAAGTAAAAAGTAGAGAAAAGTAGAAAAAAATGAAGTAGAAAAAGATAGGGTAGAAAAAGATAAAATGATAAAATCCATATATCTTAAGAATTGGAGGTCTCATAGTGAAAGTTTTATTTCGTTTGACTACGGAACAAATTTACTAATTGGGAGAATGGGTGGTGGAAAAACTTCTATCGTAGATGGAATTTGTTTCGCACTATTTGGAACTTGTCCTTCAGTACAACAAAGAAAAATATCATTGAGCGATTTAATAAGGAATAGGCCTGAACAGCAAGATTATAGCGAAGTATCATTAAAATTTACTTTTGGAAATGAAGAATATGAAGTCACTAGGAAGATCGTCAGAAACGGAAAAAATTCAGCATACTTAAAGAAAAATGGAAATTTAATAGCAAGCTCACCAGAAAGAGTAACTGAGTACTTAGAGCAACTTTTAGATCTGGATTATGACCTTTTTACTAGAGCGATATATTCGGAACAAAACAGAATAGACTATTTCCTAGTCCTTCAAAAAAGACAAAGAAAAGAGCAAATAGATGAACTTTTAGGGCTATCTAAATTTGAACAAATTAGACAGAACATTACAAAGCTAATAAATAGATTAAATGATTTGCTGTCTGACAAAATACGTGCTATAGATT
>CAZFGC010000029.1:0-3398 GCA_964518285.1 Microcaldota archaeon | reverse complement strand
AATTTTTCGAAAAAGATTTTGAAAGAGCAAAGAAAAGAAAAAGAAGATTAAAAAGAAAAAAAGGTAAAAAATATCCGAAGTCAATATTAATAATCTGCGGAGAAAATGAAGGAATAAAATGCAACCTCCCTGGAGTAGATGTAGTTGAAGCAAAAAAAATAAAAGTAATGGATTTAGCACCGGGGGGAGTTGCAGGTAGAGCTTGTGTTTTTACAGAAAAGGGTCTTGAAGAAATAAAAGAGGTCATAGAATGAAAACTGGGCGGTGAAAGGTGGTACAATGAAAATTTATCCTTTATCAACTGAAAAATCAATAAATTTAATTACAAAGTCAAATACTCTTGTATTTATTGTTGAAGACACTGCAACGAAAAAAGATATAAAAGAATATATAGAAAAAGAATTTAATGTTAAAGTAGAAAAAGTAAATGTTGCAAATACATTCAAAGGGAAAAAAGCCTATGTGAAATTATCGAAGGAATATAGTGCTATGGATCTCGCATCAAAACTAAAAGTTTTATAGTGAGAAAATGGGAAAGAGATTAACTACACAGAGAAGAGGAAAGGGAAGTAATATATTTAGGGTTCCGGATCATCTCGCTGTTGCAGATGTAAAATTTAGAAGTTATGATAAAGATGAAAAAGAAAATTTAGTTAAAGGAGTAGTCGTGGATTTAATTGATGATCCTACTAAGACAGCTGTCCTAATGAAAGTTGTTACTGAAAAAAATGAAAACTTATATTTAATTGCTCCAGAAGGAATAGCTATAAATGATGAAATTGAGTTTGGAGCCAATGCAAAAATAAAAATTGGTAATGTTCTTCCCTTATCAAAAATTCCTGACGGAACTCCAATTTATTGTGTTGAACTTTCACCTGGGGATGGGGGGAAATTTATAAGGTCTGCTGGTAGCGTAGGATATGTAATTTCACACGCTGATGATAAGGTTACCATTTCTCTTCCATCAAAGAAAACAAAGGTTTTGAACGGGCTTTGCAGAGCACAAATAGGAATTGTTTCTTGCGGGGAAAGAACAGAAAAACCAATTTTGAAAGCTGGCAGAGCTGAAAAAATATTTAGATTTAAGTATTGGCCTGTTGTCAGGGGAGTTAAAATGAGTGCTTATGATCACCCTCACGGTGGAAAAGAACACCATCCTGGTAAATCAACTATAGTTCCAAGGAGTGCGCCTCCTGGCCAAAAAGTTGGTTTAATAGCTGCTAGGAGGGTAGGTAGAAAGAAGAAATAAGAGGTGGAGGGATGAAGTTTTTATACAAGGGAAAAAGTTTGGAGGAGCTTCAAAAGATGTCTATGAATGAATTTTCTTTGCTAGTGGATAGTAGGGCTAGAAGGTATTTGAAAAGGGCTCCATCAGATTACAGAAAATTATTGAAAAAAATAGAAAAAATTGGGGGGAAGAAGCCAATTAAAACTAGGTGTAGAAGCGCTGTAATTTTGCCTAGTTGGGTAGGGCTAACATTTGCTGTTCATAATGGGAAATATTATAAAGAAATAAAAATTTCTCCTGAGATGATAGGAAGAAGACTTGGTGAATTTGCACATACTACTGGAAGAGTCATACATTCTGGGCCTGGAGTTGGAGCAACTAGAGGATCGAAATTCTTACCATTGAAGTAATGAGGAGGGTAAAATGCCGCAATATAAATATGGTTATAAAATCGATGAGAAATGTGCACCAGCACAGCTTTATGATATTGATGCATCTTTCAAAGATTTAGCTGCGGTCTGTGATAACATAAGAGGAATGGATACTGATAAAGCTGTTGAATTTTTGGAAAAAGCTGCGAAGAAGGAGGTTCCAATTTATTATAAAAGATGGAATAAAAAGCTTGGCCACAGACGTGAACTAGGAGGAAAAAAAGGAAGATATCCTGTAAAAGCTGTGAAAATTGTTTTAAGTGTTTTAAAGAATGCAATTGCAAACGCATCACAAAAGGGATTATGGAATACTTATGTTGCACATGCTTCTGCAAATAAACAATCAATTTACCCTAGGCTGCAGCCAAAAGGAAGAAGGATAAGATCTGACTACGAAACATCTAGGGTTGAAATAGTTTTAAGGGAAAAGGCGTAGGAAGAAGATTGGATGAGAAGATGGTGAGAAAAGGAAAAGTGAAAAAGGAGAAAGAGTGAGAAAAGAGGGTGAAAGTTTGGGAGTAGAAAAACTATTCATAGAAGATGCGATTACAAGACTTTTGATAACAAATTACCTGAAGAAAAAACTACAAAAAGTTGGATTCTCTAGCGCTAGCATCCAAAAAACTCCTATCTTGACTAGGATAACTGTAGAAGTTGCTGACCCTGGGAGACTAATAGGAAAAAAAGGAAAGAGTATTAGAAAATTAACTGAAGTAATTGAAAAAGAATTTAATGTTAAGGATGCTCAAATTGCTGTTTCCCCAGTTGAAAAAATAGAACTTGACCCAAACTTAATGGCTATGTCAATTGCTAAAAAAATTGAAAAAAACAAGCCTATCCGCCCAACTATTCACCTAGCCTTAAAAAGAATAATGAACGCTGGAGCACTAGGTTGCGAAATAAGAGTTAGCGGAAAAATTCTTGCAAAAGGAGCTAAAGCAAAAAGTATAAAAGTCTCTGCTGGCTACTTGCCAAAAGCTGGTGATTTAACTAGAGTTGTAAAAGTTGGTGAATTCGTAGCTAGACCAAAATCTGGAGCAATTAACGTAAGAGTTTTAATAACTCCTCCCGGATCTCTTCCAGAGGAGCTTGTAAAAAAATTCCAGCTTGCAAAAATCTACAAATATGCTGAAGAAGAAAAGGAAAAAACTGAAAAGTGATGAAAGATGAAAAAGAAGGATATTCATTTATTAAGTAGCGATGAACTCAAGGATAAACTAAAGCTATTAGAAAGAGAGTTGAACCTCGAAAGAGGCGCAAAGGGAAAGGTGAATAGCGGAAAAATAAAAAATTTAAAAAAGACTATTGCTAGGATTAAAACAATCCTTTCACAAAGAGAGAAAGGTATTGTAAAATAGTAGAAAATAGTTAATAGTGTTAATTAAAAATGGAAAAATGGAATAGATAAAAATGGAAATCTGCCAGGTATGTGGATTACCAAAGGAGCTTTGCGCGTGTGAAAGAATAGAGCAAGCAGAAAGAAAGATAGAAGTTTCAGTAAGGCAAGCAAAGTTCAGAAAACTAGTAACTGTAGTAAAAGGAGTAAGGGAGAAAGAAATAGAAAAAATTGCAAAAGAATTGAAAAAAAGACTTGCATGCGGTGGAACTATAAAAAACAATGAAATTATCTTGCAAGGAGACCATACAGCAAAAATAAAAAACGTGCTGCTATCACTTGGTTACGATGAAAAAGAAATATCGATTGGTTGACTTCATAGGAAGAAAAGTAAAAATAGTAA
>CAZFGC010000028.1:0-2162 GCA_964518285.1 Microcaldota archaeon | reverse complement strand
TCTTTGCGTTTGGGCTTTCAAGCTGGATTTTTTTCAAGAATGTTAAGAGAGTTTCTGTTTTTGTGCTAGGATTTTTGGTTTATTCTATTTTCATATTTTTTATTTTCCCGAACGTTTCGTCTTTTGTATTTTTTATAATGGAAATACAAATACCAAGGGTTAGCACGATTAGCGCAGTGAACATTTTTTCGATAGTTTATTTGCTGGTTACTTATGTTTTTGGGCTAGTTGGAATTACGTTTTTTTCGCTAGGTCAGAAGGGGGTTGAAAATTTTTTACTAGTTTTGAAGGGTAAAAGTGCATCTCCTGGAGTAACATTCGTGATCCCGGGAATTACGCTTCCCCTAGTTGAAGGAGCAGCAGCTATAATTTTATTAATGATTTTTCATGAAGGAGGGCATGCAATTTCATCGATAATTTCTAAAGTAAAAATAAAGTCAAGCGGAATAATAACACTGGGATTTATACCAATAGGTGCATTTGTAGACATTGATGAAAAGAAGCTTGAGAAAATAAATAAAGAAAAAAAAGCAAGAGTTTGCATAGCTGGATCAGCAGGTAATTTCCTTGCAACATTTATTTTTTTCATTCCAGCATTCATTTTATTCGCCATTTTACCTTATACATATTCAGATAAAGTAAGGATAGCAGCTGTTTCTGAAGATTTGGAGCTGCAGGGAATAAAGCCAAATATGATTATCCAAAAAATAGAAAATATTGAAATTAAAAATCTAAGTGATTTCTCTAGGGCAATGGAAGAAGTAAGAAATAGCAAGAAAGAAGAAATATCTATAAAAGTAAACAACGAGGAAAAAATAGTGAAAATAAAAAAAGATGAAATAAATTTGATAGTAACTCAAGAGATAAAAGAAGAGTTTTGGTACGTAAAATCATTATTTTCATTTTTTGCACTTACAGCGATGCTAAATCTTTTCATAGGAATGATAAATCTCCTTCCAGTTTTTTCCTTCGATGGATACAGATTATTCGAAACTTTCATGAACAAAAGAGAGCTTGACATTCTTTCCTGGGTAGTGATCCTTCTTTTGCTATTGAACATTTTCCCATGGATATTTAGAATTTAAAAAGATTTACGAGAATGATGAGAACGAGCAAAAATTGAAAGCAGATTTTTCCTAGTAAAAGAACGGCTCTTCTCTTCTTTCTAATATTTCAGGACCTTCTTGAAGTCCTGTGTAAATAGCAATTACTTCTATTTTATCAGCAAATTTTTCATCAATCCTTGCTCCAAAAATCACTTCAGCGTTTGGATGACAAATTTCTGTTAGCTTTTCACCTATTTTTGTTACTTCACCTATAGTTAATTCTTTTCCACCTGTTATATGAATTAGCGAACCTCTTGCGTTTTCAGGACTTACATCTAAAAGTTTATGCTCAAAAACAGATTTTACACAATCATTTACTCTATTGACTCCTTTTCCTTCTCCAACAGCTATAAGACCTATCCCACCCTTTTGCATTATCGTTTTTAAATCAGCGAAATCGAGGTTAACAAGAGAGGGAATTTGAAGGGTATCGCTTATCCCCCTGATCGCTCTTGCAACTATTTCATCAGCAACCATAAACGCTTCTTCCATAGGAAGATTTGGGACAAATTCAAGGAGTTTATTATTATCTATCACAATCAAAGTATCACAGATTTGTCTGAGCTTATCAATACCTTCCATTGCTTTTCCTATTCTTGATCTTTCTATTTTGAATGGAAAAGTGACAAATCCAATAACAATCGCTCCTTCCTCCTTTGCTATTTTTGCGACTATCGGGCTAGCACCAGTTCCTGTACCTCCTCCCATACCTGCACAAAGGAATACAAGATTTGCTCCACTTAAAGCTTCTTTTATTTTTTCACTATCAACTTCAGCGCATCTTTCTGCTACTTCAGTAAACCCTCCTGCTCCTAACCCTCTAGTAATGGATACTCCTATCAAAACTTTTTTTGCTTCTTTAGGAACAGTATTTAAGTGAACTCTATCAGTATTTATAGCAACTAATTCGGTACTCTTTACCCCCATTTTAATTAACCTTTTTATAGTATTACAACCTCCACCGCCGACACCTACTGACAATATCTTAAGTTTAAATTCCTCCATGAAAGAAATAATTAGGCAAATTTAAAAATTTATTTAAAAGAAATTTTATTT
>CAZFGC010000027.1:0-5629 GCA_964518285.1 Microcaldota archaeon | reverse complement strand
TTTTCAGGTGATAAAATGCCTCAGAAGAAAGAGGTTAAAACTACGAAGGGAAGGAAAGTAGTAAGCATAAAGGAAATTGACGTGAAAAAAGCAACAATACTAGGAATAATAAAAGGAGGTATATTTGGATTTATAGCAGGGATACTTCTAGCTTTAACGATAATTCAATTACCAGTAGTAGGAGGGCTAGGTGCGATAGTAGGGATAATTTTACTTACAGCAGTGGGAGCGCTTCTAGGAGGAGTAGCTTGTTTAGTAATTACCACAGTATTGAACATAGGACTAAAAGTAACAGATGGGTACGATATATATTATGAATAGTTGTGTTTTGGTTTTTAATTTTAAATTTTTCAATTTTTTTAATTTTCATAATTTTTACCGTTTTTTCTCATTTATCTTCTCATTTCTTTTTCTCATTTCTCATTTATCTTCTCATTTTATTTTCCTCATTTCTCCTTTATTTTTTTGAGAATACATTCCCTTATTATGTTTTGATCTCCTCTACCGCTTAATCTCCTCATGACTTGTCCAATCAAGAAATTCATTACTTTTTCGTTTCCAGATTTATAATCCATAACTGCATTTTCATTTTTGCTTAAAACATCATCGATAACTTTTTCTATCTCAGATAGGTCAGTTACCTTAAGCAAGCTTTCTCTTATCTCACTATATCTTACTTTTTCATCTAAAATTTTAATTAGCGCTGTTTCCATACCATCATCTGTAATCTTTTTATTATAAAAATCATCAAATATACAAACTAAGTCATCGTAATTTAGTTTAGAGTCTTTCAGCTTTAAATTCCTGTAATTTAGTTGCTTCTTTAAAGGTCCTACAATCCAAAAAGATAATTTAATAGGATCATATTTTTTTGCCATTTTTTCGAATAAATTAGCAATTTCTATTTCACTTACCAAAATATCCGCTTCTCTTTCTCTTATTTTATATTCCTTTACAAATCTCTCTTTCTTTTGCGTTGGTAGTTCAGGAATCTCTTTTTTAATTTTTTCAATAAATTCCTGATCGATAAAAATGGGAGGGATGTCAGGGTCTGGGAAATATCTATAATCCTCTTCAACTTCTTTTTTTCTAAGTGGGAAAGTTTTTTCTGTTTTTTCATCGTAATGTCGAGTTTCCCTTTCTATTTTCTTCCCTTTTGCGATCATGTCTTTTTGTCTGAAGATTTCATAGCTTAATGCTGAATAAACACCACTGAAAGAGTTAATGTTTTTTACTTCGACCCTAGTTTCATCCACGCTAATATTTGCGTCAACTCTAGAGGATCCGGGCTCTTCTCTTCCAGCATCCAAGTATTCTATGATTTTTGCTAGTTCTTCGAGGAATTCCCTAGCTTCTTCAGGGGATGAAATGTCTGGTTCGGTGACGATTTCAGCTAAGGGGATACCAGACCTATTATAATCAACTTTCCCTTCTCTTAAATCGTACCTGCCGGGATCTTCTTCAAGATGAATCTCTCTTATTCTTATTTTTCCGAGTTTTCCGTTCACGGCTATTGGCTTTGAAGTTCTTTGATACCCGCTAGGTAAATCAGGCCAGAAATAATGTTTCCTTTGGAAGAAAACTTTGTTTTTGATAGTGCAGCCGAGCGCGAGGGATATTTTTAACAAGTTTTCGAGGGCTTTTTTGTTAACTCCCATGGGCTTTGCCCCTGGCTGTCCAGTGCAAATTTCGCATATATTTCTATTTTCTTCAGCACTTAAATAGTCAGCGCTGCATTCGCAGAATAATTTTTTGTTAGTTTTTAGCTGTACATGAATTTCTAGCCCGATTTTCACCATTTTACCATCACAAATTTTTTCATAAAATTTTCTTTGCAAATTCAAAAACTCTTTCATCTTCGAAATTTTTTCCTAGTATTTGGAGGCCGACAAACTTTTCTATAGGAATGCTAAGGGCAGGGCATCCAACAAGGTTTGCATTTACTGTTAAAATATCTGACATGTAAATTTCTAAAGGACTCATTTTTTCTCCAATTTTCCAAGGTAGCCGCGGCATTGTAGGAGAAACGATAAAATCAACATTTGAAAAAATTTTTTCAAATTCTTTTTTCAATTTCATTCTAGCTTTTAAAGTTATACTATACCATTTTTCTTTGAATTCTTTAGTAGTAATATAAGTTCCCAAAATTATTCTTCTTTTCACTTCTTTCCCAAAAATTTTCCGGATATCAAAATAAGATTCAAATAAATCAAGTTCTCTATTTCCAGCAGCTCCGTATCTAAGACCATCATACCTTTGCATAGCAGAAGAAAATTCTGCAGCCATTGTTAAATAGTAAATAGGAATTGAATATTTTACAAGTGGTAAGGAAAATTCAATGATTTCAAATTTTTTTTCAATGTCCTTTAGCTTTCTTCCAAAAGGAATAGATACATTTTCATCAAGATTTTCCAAGAACTCTTTAATTATTCCAACTTTTACTTCCTCTTCATTTTTCTCCTTTTCTTTTTCTTCTCCTTCTTCTCCTTTTCCTTCTTTTCTTTTATTTTTCATTTCTATTAAAGCATAAGTCGTCGGATCTTTTTCATCATATCCTTTAATTACTTCAAATAATAGTAAAGTATCTTCAATACATTTACCGAACGTTCCTATTTGCTCGAGAGACATTGCCATATCAACGAGCCCAAACCTGGAAACACTTCCATAGGTTGGTTTAAATCCAAAGATTCCACAGAATGCAGCAGGACACCTTATAGATCCTCCAGTATCAGTCCCAAGTGCAACATCACACATATCAAGAGCAACAGCAGCAGCACTTCCACCAGAAGATCCACCAACAATCATCTCAGGGTCATGAGGATTCTTAGTAGGAAAAAATGCACTGTTAGTTGTAGTGCTACCACAAGCAAACTCATCTAAATTAGTGCTTCCTATTATTATTCCATCTTCTTCTAAAATCTTATTAACAACAGATGCATTATATGGGGCAATATAATTTTCAAGCATCTTTGAAGCGCATGTGAGCCTTTTTCCTGAAACAGCGATATTATTTTTTACAGCAACAACAAGCCCCCCAAGCTTTCCAATTTTTTCGTTATTTCTTTCTTTTTCATCTAATTTCCTTGCTGCAGCTATTGCTTCGTTCTCATAAACTTCAATGAATACACCATATTCTTCATTTTTTTCCTTTATCTTTTCTATTTTTTTCCTTACTTTTTCTTCAAAGCTCCCATCCATTTTTACACAGTTTAAATCTTAACTTTCGGTACGATTAACGACCTCCCCTTTCTGCTAGTAAATTCACCAATTATCCTCTCCGTTTTCTCCTCTTTTTCATTTTTTTTATTTTCTTCAATTTCACTCTCTTCAGTTTCACTTTTTTCAATTTCACTTTTTTCATCGTCCCTCAGTAAATTATAAATTTCATTTACATAATATAACTCCTCATCCTCGACTTCTAATTCTTCTATCTTAGAAAAATATGAAACTATCTCATCCAACTCTTTGATAAATTCTTCGTATTCTTCTTCGCTAAGCTTAATCTTACAAATTTCCGTAATTTTCTTCAACTCTTCAGCATCCATTTTCCCAATCCTGGTTTATCAAAACTCATACAAACGCACTACATAGCACTACATAGCCAGCATATAGTTACGGTATATTTCTTACTTTTAGATAGGAATAGAGATATTCAGGATATTTTTTAACTATATCTTTTGTCTCTAGAATTTTAATATTTATTTTCCTTAAATTGGGAGGGAAGCCATACTTTTCTCTATTTTTTATGAAATCTTTCAGAAATTCTTTTGCTTCACAGAATTTTCTTTTTCCTATCGCTAATATCCTTTCATTTTCTATCCAGATTGGTTCTGTAACTTTATTTTTTTCTATAAATTTTTCAACATCCTCCATAATATAAATTGGAGGCCCATAAATTTTTCTCATCTTAGGAAGTGAATGAACTTCAAATTCCACGATCATACCTATTTTACTTTTTTCGCCTTTCTTTTTTTCAAAAGAGTATACATCAAACACTGAAAAATCATATCTTTTAGCGTTATCAAATATTTTCGAAGATAATTTGTAAATTTGAGGCCATAAAATATCATCTACTACATTTGGCTTATCGAACTCAAGCAAATAAATTTTCGAGTCTCTCATGGAAAGCTGTTTCTTCATCCATCCAAAATTAATTCTTTCCCTAATCGGAAAGAAGAATTTCTCTGATGGGTTTTTTAAAAATTTGTTAGCGTAATGTATAAAAATTGACAATGATGTTTTAGATACTGCAGCAGCTACATTTCTATTCTCATCGACAGGATCTACAAATATCATAGGAGCTTTAAATTTCTCTCTCATATTAACTTCACTTAATCCATGCTCAATATCATAACATGGATTTTTCCAACTACTTGCAGATTCTAAAAGATTTAAAAACGAAGAATGTGCTAAGATCAAAAGCTCGCATAGATATCCGGAAAATCCCATTACCTTTCCTTCAGCTCCGTAAATTCCAATTCCTTTAAGAAATTGTTTTAATAGCCTTACTTCATCTTTCATTTCTTCAGTCATGTGAGCCTTTATGTATTCTGTATGTAGCTGGGACCTATCCACTGCAGTTTCAACTTCAGAAGAATCTGTTATTTTATATGATGGAACGAAATCAATTTCCTTTCCATCTATAAAAGCTCTTAAGTAAGGATGTTGGGCATAAGCAATTTCTATTTTTTTTCTCTTCGCCTTCAGTTTTTTCACAAATTCTTTGGCCCATTTAATCCCAAGAGATTCTACGTCCCTTACGTAATAAGATTTTGGGAATAGAATGAATATATCAAAATCAGCATCTCCTTTCAAAAAAGTACCTTTAGCTATAGATCCAACAGGTTTTATCTCTATGTCCTTTGGTGTCATTTCATTTAATTCTTTTACTATATAATCCATAAAGGAATTGTATTCTTTTACTTCTTCCTCACTTGGTTTTATTTTTTTAAGTACGGACTTAATTACTTTCTCATAATTCCTACCAATTATCATAATCCAAAAATAGCGAATCATTTTTAAAAATTATCAACACAACAGTTTTCTCTACGCGCGCGTAGAGACAAAACGATACATTTAAAAATATTTCTAAAATTCTTTTTCAAGTTCAAAAAATTGAAATTCAAAAATCAAAAATTAAAATAATTAATTAAAAGAGGTTGAAAAAGCAAATGTCTAGGGCCAATTCAATGGAAAATTTAAAAGAAAAAAATTTAAAAGAAAAATCTGGAGGACCTGGGAGATACGGTTACGAATTGATATTAAATTTGTATAACTGTGATCCTGAAACGATAAAATCTAGGAAAAAGCTTGCAGAATACGTAAAACTACTGTGTAAAGTAATAAAGATGAAAAGATATGGTCCTACTAAATTGGAGCATTTCGGACATTCTAACCCTCATACTTCAGGATTTTCTCTTTTTCAATTCATAGAGACTAGTTCTATAGTAGGACATTTTTCAGAGCTATGGAATTCAGCGTATATCAATATATTTTCATGCAAAGAATTTGATGAAAAGAAAGCACTCGAATTTTCAAAAAACTTTTTCAAAGCCAGAAAAGTTAAAAGTTGGTTTTTAGTAAGATAATTTTGCTTATTTTTTGCTTATTTACTTACTCATTTCGTTTA
>CAZFGC010000026.1:0-2437 GCA_964518285.1 Microcaldota archaeon | reverse complement strand
TTTTTCTTATATTCTCGCAATATTTTTCAGCTTTCTTATCAATTTGTAATTCATTTTCTCTTGGAAAATCTAGTAAAAATATGCTTTCTTTTCCCTTATTTTTTCTATACAACTTTTGATAGATCTTTTCTGTAGTAAATGGAATGAAAGGAGATAAAAGCTGGAGACAAATTAAGAAAGTTTCATATAGAGATTTCAGTCCTTTTCCTTTAACAAATTTCATGTAAAACCTACTTATATCATTAGATACATATCTCCTTACTAACCTTATGGCTGAATGAAGATCATAGTTTTCCATGCGCATTCTGTATTCTTTAATCAAAGAATTTCTAGAAGATATTAACCATTCATTTAACTTACTACTTTCTTCCTCTTCCAATTTATCCTTAAATCTTTCCAAATAATTTGCTATATTTACTATTATATTTATATCCTTCTCACAATCACTAAGCTCCTTCCAACTGAACCTCAAGTCTTCCCATATTACATTGCTTAAACACCAAAGCCTTATTGTATCTTCGCTATGCTTATTTAAGATGTCTTTAAGGGGAACGTAGTTTCCTAGGCTCTTATGCATTGCCATTCCTTTTTCATCAACAACATATCCATGCATTAACACTTTTTTGTAAGGAGAGGATCCTTTTCTTATAACCCCGCACCCAAGCAGGGAGTAAAACCATCCTCTTATTTGATCCTTTCCCTCTATTATTAAATCAGAAGGATAAATATCTTCTTTTTCTAGTCCTGCCCATACTGCATTTCCGGAATCGAACCAAACATCTATTATATCCTTTACCCTCTCCACTTCTTTTCCGCATTCACATTTTATTTTAACTTCATCTATATAAGGCCTATGCAAATTTTTAATTTTCATCCCAGAAAATTCTTCAAGCTCTTCTTTTGAAGAAAAAACTTTTATTCTTCCGCACTCGCATTTCCATATTGGAAGAGGGATGCCCCAATACCTCTGCCTTGATATACACCAATCTCTAGAGGATTCTAAAAAATCTTCAAACCAATCCCCTGCAAACTTCGGTATCCATATTACCTTCTTATTTTCTTCAATCATTTCGCTTTTTATATTGGTTATTTTTATAAACCATTGAAGAGATGCTATTTGTATTAATTTTGTCTTGCATCTCCAACAAAATGGATAACGATGTACTATTTTAGATTTTTTTAAGAGAAAACCTTTTTTATCAAGTTCCTCCATTATAACTTCATTTGCTTCAAGTATTGGTATCCCTTGATATTTTCCTGCATCTTCCGTATATTTTGCATCGCTTGAAATCGGAGAAAATATTGGAAGATCGTATCTCTTTCCTACTATGTAATCTTCTTGTCCATGTCCTGGGGCACAATGAACTAAACCTGTCCCTTCTTCTACAGTAACAAAATCCTCACTCATCACTACTGGGTGCTCGTAATTTTGAAATGGAATTTCATGATATAATGGATGACGATATCTTAATTTTGTAAGTTCCTTGCCTGGAAATTCTCTAACTACAGATCCTGATATGTTTATTTCTTCCATTACTCTATCCAAACAATCTTTTGCCATTATTAGTATTTCTTCTCCGGTATCAAATTCGATATATCTAAATGTAGGATGCGCCATGACAGCTACATTTCCGACAATTGTCCATGGGGTTGTAGTCCAAATTAGAAGATATTTTTTCTTACTTTCTTTCTCGCTCCCCACGATTTCAAATTTAACATAAATAGAAGGATCTTCTGAATCTTTATATTCAAGCTCGTAATTAGCAAGAGGTGTTTGACATCTAGGACAATAATAAATAACGTAATAATCGTTAGTCAATAAGCCTTTTTCATAAGCAATTTTTATAGTTTCCCAGCACTTTTCTATATATTCGTCCTTATAAGTAATGTATGGGTTTTCAAAGTCCTGCCAAATACCAAACCTTTCGAAATCTCTAGTTTGTATTTCAATGTAATTATCAACAAAATCTATACAATTTTTCACAAACTGCTCTATATCTTTTTCTATTTCCCTTTTATCTTTTATTTTTAATTTCTTCTCCACTTGTACTTCTATTGGTAATCCGTGGGTATCGTATCCTGCTCTCGAGTATACTTTGTATCCGTTCATGAGCTTATATTTTATAACACAGTCTTTCAAGCTTTTATTCCAAATATGTCCTAAATGCAATTCTCCCGTTACGTAAGGTGGCCCATCACAAAGATAAAAAATTTCTTTCCCTTTTTTATTTAATTTCTCTAATACTTTTTCCTTTTCCCAAAGCTCAATAATTTCCTCCAACATTTCACCTTGTTGTTTTTTGTCTTTTGTTTTTTTGTATTTTGCTTTTTTTGTTTTTTGTCTTTTGTTTTTGTTTTGTTTCTTTTTTTTGTTTTGTCTTTCTGTTTTGTTTTTTTTTTTGTCCTGCTTTTCTTCTTTTTATCTTTTTGTTTTTTT
>CAZFGC010000025.1:0-1547 GCA_964518285.1 Microcaldota archaeon | reverse complement strand
TGTGTTGTGTTGTTTGATATGTGGTTATGCTTTGCCTGATGCTTAGATGACTGTTTGTATCTTCTTTTATTGTTTTTTTATCTTTAATCCTATAAGGATTCCTTGAATCTAAATACCTTTTAGCGCAAGAAAACACATTTTTCAAGTTTTTATCAAAAATAGATCTATACACTTTTTCACCAAGTAAAAATGCCAGCAGCAGTCCGCTTTCCCGTCCGAAGACAGTACAGGCAAGACCGTGAGAGGGCTTAACTTCCGTGTTCGGAATGGGAACGGGTGTTTCCCCTCTCCTATGGCCGCTGGCAAATTTATGTTATTTTAAAGAATTAAAAACTTTTCGGTTTTCCCCGTGTGGCAAATAATTTTTTGCCATCCTAACAAAAAGCACCTCTATTTGAAAACTGATTCATCAATTTATTTTTTGTTTTTTTGAGTTGCCAAAAAATCTTTATATCTAATCCTCGATTTATTACAAAAATACAAGATTATTTTTCACGTAAATTTTTCCATTCTTTATATTGCTGCTTATGGAGATATATTTTCCACGAATATATATGCTTCCTCCCGACATTTCAAATCCTATAGCTTTGCCTGCATTTCCGTTGATAAAAATACATCCATCTTTCATATACCATCCAATATAATCTCCAGCATTTCCATTAATTACTATAGACCCTCCACTCATTCCGAGACCCAAGCTATCTCCAACGTCACCGTCAACAACGAAATTTTTTTCATTTTTAAATCCAACTAATTTCAATTTTTTATCTATATTTTTTGTTACTATTGTTATTTCATCATCTATGCAATTATTAATTAGTGCGCTAAGAAAAATTCCACTTTTTTCTTCGAAATTCCATTCATTTTGATATTTAAAAAGAGCTTTTGAGAATTCAGTAATATCTTGCGAAGAATAATTTATCCTTCTTATTAATTCTATTGCATTGTCATAATCATCAAGATAATTCTTGCTCAATTTATAGATTTTAAATATTTCTTCAATTTTTTGTGCATTACTTAAATTTCTGAAGTTTTCACTTAGTAAAGTTTCTTCTAAAATTCTCTTTTGTATTTTTTTATCTATTTCTTCGAAATTAAGTTTTTTCCTTTTCATAAGGCTAAAATTTTCCCTCATGATTAGATTGCTACATACTAGTATTTAAATTTTTTTAAATTTTAGCCTGATAGTTTCAAAAGTAAAAGATATCTCCAACAAGCAGATGCATAGAGAACGCGTAGTAGGATACATAGCAGCATTATTAGTATTTGTTAGTTGGATACTTTAAAGGAAGACCCAAGGGAAAGATATTTAAACATCAAAAATAAAATTAAAATATGAAATTCGAAAAAGAAAAAATAAAAAAAATAATAGAAATGCACATAAGAAAAAATAATGAAAAATACTTGAATTTGATAAAGAGTGCAGAGCCTTTAGTAGAGGAATACAAAAATTTAAAATTTAATAAAAAACTTTCTATAATTCTAAATGGAACAAAAATTGAAAAAGCAGCAGCTATATTAAGTATGGAACTGGGTATTAAGACTTA
>CAZFGC010000024.1:0-1534 GCA_964518285.1 Microcaldota archaeon | reverse complement strand
AAGAAAATGAATTTTACATTAAATATGCACATAATATTCCTGCTTGGAAAAAATACTTAATTGAAAATGAAATTACCCCCATGAATCTCTTAGAATTGGAAGTGGAAAATGATAAAATATTGGAAGTTAAGGATGTTGGATCTTATATTCCAAAATTAAAGGTTATTTCTTTCGATATAGAAACGTATGCTCCTTTTATTATTCCTAGGGTAAATAAAGATCCTATAATTTTCGCTAGTTATGCGAGCAGGGATGGTGAAAAAGGAGTAATTACATTCAAAAGGGGGAATAGAGACTTCGAACTTCTTGTTAAGGATGAAAAAGAACTAATTGAAAAATTATGTGAAAAACTAAATGAATATGAAGTAATAGTAGGTTATAATTCTTCTTCATTTGATATACCTTATCTTATGAAAAGAGCTGAAAAGTTAAATGGAAAATTTTGGCTCGGAAACGAAGAAATTGAAATTAAAAAATTAACTACTGGAAAAATTGTTAGAACTAGCGGGATAATTCACTTTGATTTATTTTACCTAATTAGACTTTTAGCAAATGCCCAAGCTATAAAAACACAGAGATATAGCTTAGAAGAAATTTATGAGGAAATTATAGGAGAGAAGAAAATGGATTTAGAAGAAGAAAAAATGTGTGAAATATATGATAGCGATGAAAAAAGAGGGATTTATTTAGACTATTCACTTAGCGATGCTATCGCTACGTATAAAATTTTCGAAAAACTTTATCCTTTAATAGTAGAAATATGTAAGATATCTAAAATTCCTTTAAAGGAGTTAAATAACATTACATCAAGTCAGCTTGTCGAATCTTTATTGTTCGAATATTCTTACAAATACAAGTTCTTAATTCCAAACAGGCCTAGTGAGGAAGAACTTTTGGAAAGAAGCGAAGAGAAAGTAATAGGGGCTTATGTCAAAATTCCGGAACCTGGGATTTATGAAAAAATAGCTGTACTTGACTTCAGATCTCTTTACCCGTCAATAATAGTAGCGCATAACATAGATCCAAAAACTCTTAACTGCGGGCATAAAGAATGTATGAAAAATGTCTCGCCCAGCGGTAGCTATTTCTGCATAAAGAATAGGGGAATAATTCCAATAACAGTTGAAAACTTACTATCGCTTAGGAAGAAACTTAAAGAAGAACTAAAGAAAAATGACGATCCTCTTATAAGAGCGAGGGTTGCTGCACTTAAAATAATACTCAATTCATTCTATGGGATGTTTAGGTATGTAAGATCAAGATGGTATTCTAAAGAATGCGCAGAAAGTATAACAACTTGGGGAAGAAAATATATTTTGGATATTGCAAAAAAAGCTGAAGAAAAAGGATTTAAAGTAATTTACATGGATACTGACTCTACCTTCTTAACTATGGGTAATAAAAGAAAGAAGATGCTATTAAATTTGGAAAAAGAAAATTAGTTATCTATATTTTGGGGGAGTAATGAGACTTGAAAGCTAGATCGGAAGAGCGTCGTGTAGGGGAAAGAGTGTAGATCTCGGTGGTCGCCGTA
>CAZFGC010000023.1:0-2649 GCA_964518285.1 Microcaldota archaeon | reverse complement strand
TATATTTATCTCAGGGGTTTCTTCAATCAAAAGTATTCTTTCATTGAGTGGGACAAAGGAAAATAAAGTATTAAGAGTGGTAGTTTTTCCACTGCTTGTATTTCCTGCTATTATTATATTTTTGTCACTTTGGAATAAAGTAGAAAGAAATGCCATTTCTGTAGAATCGAATATTCCTTCGTTTATAAGATCAAATACAGTGACGGGATTTTTCCTGAACTTTCTAATAGTCAATTCTATATTTGATATAGGCCTAATCGAAGCATGTATCCTTGACCCATCTTTTAAAACAGCATTTAATTTTGGATTTTGATATGTTACTCTCCTTCCGAGACTTCTAGCCATTTTGTTTATTACGTTTATAGCTACTTCTTCATTCTTAAAATACAAGTTTGTCTTCATCCATCCATTCCCTGATAAGTATACAAAAATAGGTTTTCCAATTCCTATTAAACATATTTCTTCAACTCTTTCGTCTTCCAGAATTTTTTCTATTCCACAATATCCTAAGTTTAGTTTTAAGTATTCTGTTATATATCCTTTTTGCTCGTCATCCAAAACAATTCCTTCACTTTTACAATATTCTTCTACAAAGGACTCAATGTTAATTTCTTCAGTTTTTTTATGAAATTCTTCAGTTAACTCGACGACGAGATTTTCTTCATCAGAAGAAAGAGGCTTCAAACCGACTTCATAAACATCTCCTTCATTTTTATTTTCGTTTTTAGATACGTACCAACCAAGCAACCTCCCACGATGATATATCTGAAAAAATTTTTAAAATTTTCCAAGTCCCAGACCATTTTCCATACAAATAGCAGTAACAAGCGGTAAGAGCGGGAAAATAGAGAAAAAGAGAAAAATAAAAATATTTCTTTGCTTATTTTTTTATTTGTTTTTTATTTGTTTTTTACGTGAAAAAACGAGTGAGAAAATAAATAGTGAGAAAATAGTAGAGGAGGAAATAAAAGAAGAAAAAATGAAAGAAGAGATTGCTAATGTAGAGGATATAGAAAATTTAGTTTCGATTCCAACTTGGAAGGAAATTCTAATAGATTTAGTAAAAAGTGAAAAACTTAACCCGTGGGATGTGGATATATCTATTCTGGCTGATAAGTATATCGAGAAAATAAAAAAAATGAAGATTTTAGAGCTTAGAGTCCCTGCTAATGTAATTTTAGCTGCTTCTATACTTTTAAGATTAAAAAGCGAAATGCTTCAAATCCAAAGTGAGGAACAGGAAGTAATTGAAGAAACTTATGTAGATCAGCCAAATACAAATGTTGGGATATTAAATATAATTGTTAGATCCCCACCAAAAAGACAAATTACTCTTTCAGATTTAATAAAAGCTCTAGAAGAGGTAATGAAAATAGAAAAAAGAAGGATAGAAGTAGAAATGGAGAAGGAAAGAAAAAAGTTGGAAAAAATGGAAGTAAGAATAAGCAGAGATATAGAAGACGAAATAGAGAAAGTCCTTAAGATAATAGAAAAATATTCTGAAGATGGATTAATAACATTTTCGGAAATATTAAAAATAAGAGCTAAAGAAAATAAAGAAAATAAAATAAGCAGGGAAGATATCATATTTTCTTTTATTTCATTACTCCATTTAGTTATGAAAAATAAAATAGATGTTTTTCAGGAGGAAGTTTTTGGAGAAATAATCATAAAATTGGTGGAAGAAAATGGAAGAAGTAAGAATAGGAAGTGAAAAAACAAGAAGTGAAGAAATAAGGAGCGGAGAGATAGGAGAAATGGAAGAAATAGGAAAAATGGAAGAAAAAGAAGAGAAAAAAGAGAAAAAAGAAGAAAAAAGAGAAGAAAAGGAAAAAGAAGAAGGAGCGGAAGAAGAAATAAAGCGTAAAGATGTTAAAAGTATGATAGAAGCACTACTATTCATGGCAGCTAGACAAGTTTCAGTTAATGAATTAATAAAAGCTACAGCACTCAATAGTCATGAAATTAAAGAGGCAGTAGATTCCTTGAACGAAGAATATAGGAAAAGAAATAGCTGGATAGAAATAGTAAGGATAGGTAAAAGCTACTTTATGAGAGTAAATCCAAAATATAATGATATTATAAGTGAATTCGTGCAAGAAGTAGAATTATCAAAAAGAGCGCTTCGCGTATTAGCGTTAGTTGTTAATAATAAAGAAATTTTGCAGTCAAAAGTTGTAAAGATACTAGGACCAGTGTACGATGCGATAAAAGAATTGGAAGAAAAGAAATACATAGTTTCGGAAAAAAGAGGCCATACGAAGCTATTAAAATTATCAGAAAGATGTAAGTTCTATCTAGAAGAAATGGAGAAAAGGTGAAGACATGATTATAATTTATGTTACATTTCCAGATTTGAGGATAGCTAAAAAAATTTGTAAAATTTTAATAAAAGAAAAGCTCATCGCATGTGCAAATATCCTAAGAAGTAGGTCTTTGTTTGAGTGGAACAAAAAACTAAATGAAGTTGACGAATTTGTAGCAATAATGAAAACTGAAGAAAAAAATAGAAATAAAATAGAGAAAATAGTTAAGAAGCTTCATCCTTATGAAATTCCTGCAATTCTTTATTTTAAAGTTAGGTCTTCTAAAGAATTCGAAAATTGGGTTAAAAGCACTATAAAATAAAAAAAGTAAAAATAAGAAAAG
>CAZFGC010000022.1:0-2550 GCA_964518285.1 Microcaldota archaeon | reverse complement strand
TTTTTTCTATTTTTTCTACTTTTTCCATTTCATTTATTATCCTCTTTTCCTTTTCTTCAACGATATCTAATTGTTTTTTCTCGTTTTCTTTCTCTATAGCCTCTTCTATTTCCTTCTCTATTTTCTCAGCGGCTGCACCAGAATTTAATATTTCCATAAAATATTTTTCATCATCTTTGATAATTTCCAATATGGCATTGTAAAACTTTTCTTCGTTTTTAGTCATGTACTGCGGTTTTTCAGCTATAGAATACTTTAATGCTGCCCTAACGATTTTTTCTCTCCTACGTTCATAAATGTCTTTTATCACCAAATATGCGTTTTCCCTTTCTTTCCACTTTTTCTCTGATTCAAGTGAAAGGAGGAATTTAGCTGCAGATTCATAAAAATCTTCTGGGATCTGAGAAAGAGACACTTTTCGTTCTCTCCTCTGAATTTTTCTCAACTCGTCGAAATAATCAACGTCCATAGTTTGAATAAAAGATAAATATTTAAAAATTTTTAAGTATTTACGAACATGCTAGAAGTAAATCTTGGCTTCAATCCAATTAGAATGATCGCCTATACACGAAATGAAGTAGAATTAAAGGTTAATATAAAAAATTTGGACAGTCAGCCATACTGGATTGAAGTAGAAGTAACTGTTCCAACTGATTTTCTATCTCTTCATCCAACATCACATTTAAAAACAGGTAGGGTCAGAGGAGGGATAATCTTCGGAAATGAAGAAAAAACTGTAAGATGTAAAATATATGCGAATTCTGTCGTGCACCCTGATATTTACAAGATAGATGTAGTTGTATATGCTTATGACAGGAGCGGTACAATATCCGCACGAAATGAAAAAGTTGCTGAACTTAGGTGCGATAGGATAAGATAGGATAAAATAGAATAAAATAGAATAAAGTGCAAGATAAAATAAAACAAAGTGACAACGAATGATAATAAGTTTTATAAACCTTTCTTATAATTTCATGAGGTGTCTTTTATGGGGATAGTAGAAAAGCTTTCAAAAATTCTTGGATTGAGCAAAGGACTTGATCTCGAACAATATTTAGGAAGTGAGGAGTTAGAAGGAGTCGATGTACTATATAAAGGGGCGGACAGGTTTGTGAAGCCTTTGTCACTACAAAGTGAAGCGGACGTAAATGTAATAGAGACTGAATTGGCAAAAGGAAATATAATACTAGCAAACTTTTCAGTTATCGCAAAACAAGAAAATAGAATGAAAAGAATAACAACAGAACTAAAAACGTTTGTAGAGAAAATTGATGGTGACATAGCAAGAATCGGAGAAGTCCTACTTTTAATCACCCCTAAAGGAATAAAAATAATCAAAAAGAAGAAATAAAAAAGGGATGAAAAAGGGAATGAAAGAAAAGATGAAAGAAATAAAATAAAAGAAATAAAAGAAATGGAAAAATAAAAGTAAAGCAAGGATAAATAAAATAACAAGTCTACCGAAGAACAAAGAGAATAAAAGAGGAACGAATTCTAATTTTATTTGTTAACATTATTTTAACATTACTTGTTGCTTGTGTTAATTTTATATATTGTGTTAGTTTTATATAATTTTGTATTTAATTTGGATTAGTTGTGTTAGTTGTTTTTGTTTTAAGTTTTATTTTGTTTGCGTGATAAGTTGGTAAGAATAATTTTAGTAAATCCTATTTATGATCAAAATATTGGTTATTGCGCTAGAGTTATGGGAAATTTTGGATTCAAAGACCTTTGGATTGTTGGAAAAAGTGAAATAGGAAAAGAGGCTATCATTTATTCAAAACATGGAATAAATGTATTAAAAAATGCAAAAATTGTAGAAAGACTAGAAGATGCTATTTCAGGATGCGACCTAATAATTGGTACCACTGCGATAGAAGGGGGCGGGAGAGATGTTTTAAGAAAAGCTATAACTCCAAGAGAAATGGTGAAAAAAATAACAAATAATACTGCGATACTATTTGGAAACGAAGCTACTGGTTTGAGCAAGGAAGAATTGAAATTATGCGATATAATAGTAAGAATACAAACAGAAAAAGAATGCATAGCACTAAATATTTCACATGCTTTAGCGATAATTTTATATGAAATAAGATGTAACGAAGAAGGAAAGAAAATTAAAAGAGAATACTTGGAAGAAAACGAAAAGGAAATAATATTTAGCAAAATAAAATATTTACTTGACAAATTTAAAAAAGAGGGAAAAATTAGAAATCCAAACACTGTGTTTTTGTCACTAAAAAGAGCGCTGGCGAGAGGTATAATTACAAAAGTTGAAGGAAGAGCTATATTACAATTTTTTAAATGTCTCGAATAGTTGAATGATAGAATTAATCATTAGAATTTCATTCGATTACGTATACTTTATCTCCTTCCTTCACTGGCTGATCTACTTTTAGACCTATGGCTTGACCGGCAGTGGCTTCAGATACATCTTTTTTCTCTATTTGCATAGAACTGACTACTTGCTCAAAATTGCTCTTCCCCTCTATCGAAATTCTATCACCTATCTTTAGCGTTCCTGTTAACTCAACAACCGCCACACCTATT
>CAZFGC010000021.1:0-4663 GCA_964518285.1 Microcaldota archaeon | reverse complement strand
ATTAGGATACGATGCAAAAATTGGAAATAAAGAAAAAGATAAAGAAAGAAAAGAAGGGAAGGGATTCTTAAATGAATTCTTAGGTGGGTTATTTCGAGGTGGAAGAAAATGAAAAAACAGAAAGATGCTACAACAGAAACTTCCATAGAAAGAGGAAAAAATGAAAAAACTACATTCAGAATCTATGGGATGCATTGTGCAAGCTGTGCAAGAATAATCGAAGACGCGCTAAAAAAAGTGAAAGGAGTTAAAGATGCAAGAGTGAATTTTGCAGCTGAAAAAGCATTCGTTGAATATGATCCGGAGATTTCAAATGAAGAAATAATCAGAAAAGCAATAGAAAATGCAGGATACCAAGCAAAAAGTGAAAAAGAATTTTTCACATCTGAAAAGGAAGCAGAGGAATTAGAACTTAAAGCACTTCAATCTGCGAAGCAGAAAGTGATTATTGCATGGTTGTTTACGTTCGTAATAATTATACTAATGTTTTTCGAAATGTTTCTTGGCATAATGTTACCTACCGAAGAGAGTTTTGATATTGTTATGATCTTATTAGCGAGTCCGGTAATATTTTGGGTTGGATTTCAAACAATTCATTCTGGATGGGTGGCAGGGCTAATGAGAAAGCCAAACATGGATACATTAATAATGCTTGGTACAGTAGTTGCATTTTTCACAGGAATCGCAATGAAGCTTGGAGCCCCAATACAAAATTATTCTGGGATAGCTGCGATGATTATGTCTTTTCACCTTACTGGGAGATATCTTGAAGCTAGAGCGAAGGGAAAGGCTTCGCAAGCGATAAGAAAACTAATAAAGCTTGGAGCAAAGACAGCGTTTGTCTTAGTAAACGGAAGAGAAAAGGAAGTTCCAATCGAAGAAGTAAAGGTAGGGGATGTGATGATTGTTAGGCCTGGTGAAAAAATCCCAACAGATGGAGTTGTTATTGATGGTGAAAGTAACGTAGATGAATCGATGGCTACCGGAGAAAGCATGCCTGTAAAGAAAAAGAAAGGAGATTTTGTAATTGGAGCAACCGTGAATCAAGATGGTGTTCTTAAAGTTAGAGCAACAAAAGTTGGAAAGGACACATTTCTTTCACAAGTAATCAAGCTTATGCAAGAATGTCAAGGATCGAAAGTTCCAATCCAAGAATTTGCTGATAAAGTAACGGGATATTTTGTGCCTGTTGTCCTTGCGATCGCATCTTTGGCTTTTGTAACTTGGCTTGTATTTCCAGCTGAACTAAAAGGAATCGCCGTTGCTGCGAAAGTATTTTTTCCTTGGATCAACCCTGATTTAGATACATTCACTCTAGCTATTTCTGCAGCTGTCGCGACGCTTGTTATTGCTTGTCCATGTGCATTAGGTCTTGCAACACCTGTAGCATTAATGGTTGGAAGCGAGCTAGGAGCTAAAAATGGGATACTGATAAGGAGGGGAGAAGCTATCCAAACATTAAAAGATGCAAATATGATTGTTTTTGATAAAACAGGAACAATCACAAAAGGGAAGCCAGAAGTTATAGATATTATTCCAACCAAAGGATTGGATGAGGAATACGTGTTGAAACTTGCAGCTTCTGTTGAAATTGGGTCAGAGCACCCTATTGGAAAAGCTATAGTTAATGGAGCTAGAGAAAGGAAAATAAAATTAGAAAAAATTTCAAATTTCAGAGCAATAAAAGGAAAAGGAGTACAAGCAAGTGTTTTGGGAAAGAATATTTTAGTTGGGACAAGAAAGCTAATGAGAGAAAATAATGTAAAGATCGAAAAGCAAATCGAAGAAGAAATGAGTAAGCTTGAAAATGAAGGGAAGACGGCTGTGTTAGTGGCTGTTAATAAAAAAGCTATAGGAATAATTGCAGTTGCAGACGCTTTAAAAGAAGATTCGGTTCAAGCAATAAAGGAACTTCATAAGATGGGATTCAAAACAGCAATTATTACAGGAGACAATAAAAAGACAGCAAACGCTATAGCAAAAAAGGTCAGAATAGATGAAGTGATTGCAGAAGTTCTTCCGGACCAGAAAGTTTATGAAATTAAAAAGTTACAGAAGAAAGGAAATATTGTTGTGATGGTAGGGGACGGGATAAACGATGCACCGGCACTTAAGCAGGCAAATGTTGGGATTGCTATCGGAACAGGTACTGACATTGCGATAGAAGCAGGGGATATAATTCTTGTAAAAGGCGACTTATCAAGCGTGGTTTCGGCAATAAAGCTCTCAAGAGTAACATTTGCGAAGATAAAACAAAATCTCTTTTGGGCTTTTTTCTATAATGTTATTGCAATTCCATTAGCTTTTTTGGGCTTATTGCATCCAGTAATTGCAGAGATAGCAATGGCAACAAGTAGCATAACTGTTGTCGCAAATGCAAATTTGTTAAGAGGAGCGAACATCTCATCGCATAACAAATCTTCAACTTTGCTAACATAAAAAGCAAAAATGCAATTTAAATTAAAACATAGAAAATAGCACAAATTAAAAGTAATAAAATCACTTTTCTATAATATGATGATGCGAATACTGGATTTTTAATAGCAACAACAATGATATTTGTAGCTAAACTTCCAGCCATTGCAAAGATTAATGCTTTGTTTATGGTTGAAGTAGCAAGAGGAATAGTCGACAAAGAAGCAATCATAAGAGCACTGCTTATCATTGATCCTAAGAAAGCAGCAAGAGGAATAAAGAATTCAAAATTTACAGATAAAATTTGTAATAATAACGAAGCGCTGAAAACTGCGAAAGCAGCAGCTATACCATTTGAAATATTAAACGGTACATAAATTGGAAGTTTTATTTTTGTTGTCTTTTTTCCAAGGATTAAAATTAGTCCAGTTAAGATTGAAAATATAATGAAAAATGCTAATAACGTTTGAGTAAATGCGTAATGTAGTAAAGCAACTGCTAGGATGAAGTTTCTTATGGTAGATCCCAATATCGCAGAGATTACGCCTTTTTCACAGCTATCTTTGTTTATTTTCGCAAAATAATAAGTTGCTATCGTAGAATTTATTATTCCATATAGAAACCCTGCAGTAATAGCATCTTTAGTTTTGAAAAATCTTTCGCAGAGGAATGCAAAAAGATTGAATAACGAAATAAGAAGAATTATGCCAAAGAACAGTTTCAGATCAAATACTAGACCATTCCATATAAACGGAGTTTCTGGCAAAAGTGGAAAGATTACAAATAAAATTAATGCAAATTGTACCATTTCATTTATTTCTTCTTTCTTTAAAGTTTCTATGTATCTATGTAGATATTCTCCTACGAGCAAAACAGCAGTAATTATGAATGTTAGCGAAGTAGCTATAGAATACTGGTCAAATCCTACAAGAACTCCTATTAAATAAGCAAAAGGTATGCAAATTAATGTTGATAGCCCATATTTCATTTTTACAGATTTATAAGCGATGTACGTGTATACGAATACACACACGAATCCAGCTATAGGATAAAATTCAGATAATGGAAGATCCATCAAATAAAAGACAACCGTTAAACTACCAAACAAAGAAAGTAATGCAAAAGTCCTTAATCCCATTGTTCTTTGCTTCAGAGAAATTTCTCTTTCGCTACCTATAACAGCACCCAAGCAAGTTCCGAGCACAACTTTAACTAAAAAATCTATTACATTCATTATTTTACTCACCTATTTTTTATTTTATTTTCCTTAACTTTTTCTTTATGGAAGAAATGTAATCTGCTAATTTTTCTTTTTTTGTCTGTTGTACTAAAGTTCCTATTTGTAAAACATTCGCACCACTTTTTGCAATTGAAATTATATCACTTTCATTTTTCATTCCTCCTGCAACTATTAGTGGTATATCAATAGCTTTACTTATTTCCTCTACCATTTCATTTGGGATAGGAGATTTTGCACCAGAACCAGCATCTATCAACACAAAATGGTTCCCCATATACTGTGCAGCTAACGCAGCTGCTACAGCAATTTTAGTTTTTTCTCTTGGAATTAAATTTACATCTCCTACCCATCCCACACTCCCCCCAGGCTCTACAACAATATAACCAACAGGAATAGATTCTATACCCATTCTTTTAACAACAGGAGCAGCTAGTATTTGTGCAAGACTTGTCCAGTAAGTATTTCTTGAATTCAAAAGTGTCATAAAATATATCGCATCGGCATATTTGGTTAAAGTAGCTATATTGCCTGGAAATAGAATTATTGGAACTCCATTTTTTTCAGATTCTTCTTTAATACTTTTTGTCACATAGTCTAACACTTCACCTTGGACCCCTACACTTCCACCAATTAAAACAGCATCAGCCCCGGAATTAGCACAAATCTTTCCTTTTTCTATAGCTTCCTCAAGGCTTTTGTAATCTATTGGATCTATCAGAACAAACAGCAGCTTTTCATTTTCGTTTTCGATTTTTTCAAGTAAATATTTTTCAACTTTCATCAGAGTTTATTTTTATGAGAACTTTTAAAAACTTTTATCTTTCAAGCTAACGAGTTCCTTTATTCCAGTGAGAAGGTCTATTTTTGGAGCCCATTTGATTTCTTTTTTTGCTAGGGAGTAGTCAAATATTCTATGTGAACATAATACATCTATTTCTTCTTCGCTGAAATTCAAAAATTTACCGAGAATTTTTGCTAGGAAAGCAGGGATTTTCTTTGGTTTGTTTT
>CAZFGC010000020.1:0-4012 GCA_964518285.1 Microcaldota archaeon | reverse complement strand
CATTCAATTCTGAAGAAAATATTAAAAAATTCCTAAGATTTTTATCAAAGGTAGCTTACTCAACTAACACTACGATTTTGCTGTGTTATTACAGCGGAGAATATCCTAAAGAATTAGAAGAATCATTGAAAATTTGTTGTGACGCTTATATAAAAGAGTCCGAAAACAAAGAACTAGAAATTGTTAGTGGATGAGAATGAAAAATATGGATAAAAACATAAAAGAATCACCGGAAAAAATGAAGAAAATGAAAGAAAAAATAAAAGAAATAAAAAATGTAGAAAAAACTGGAAAATTTACTCATTTTACTTTTTGCTTAATTATTTTTTTATTTTTTTTATTTTCTTCTCAATTTTTAGCACAAGAATATGAACAAAAAAATTTAAGTATCGTTGCAAAAGGAGTAGAAAATTTAATCAAAGTAAATTACGAAAGAAATTTTTCAAACTTAATCCCAAATTTAGAATATTCTTCAAATTTGACTATAGAACTTGCAATAAGTAATGAATCATTAGCAAATTTGAAAGATGATAGAGTTTTCATTTTTGTGAAATTAAATTCAACTACAGAAAATTTTTACTTTAAAAAAAATGGTGAAAAAACTAACACGTACTCCACAGTATTGAGATGTTATGTTATAAACGGAAAGTGCAGTAACGAATCTAATATAATAGAAAGAGTAACATTTTATATTAAGTTAAAATCTATTGGCGAAGAAAAACTAGGAGAATTTATAGTCTCGGCTTCGGTTTATCCAATTCACGATGAGGAAAAATACATCAAACTTAACGAAAGTCTTTATGAAATTATAAAAGAAAAGGAAAGTCTTAATCTCACAGAAGAAGAAAGAGCAAAAATAGAAAAATTAATTAAAGAAATAAAAGACAGTCTAAGTAATTTTAAGATAGAAGAAGCAACCGAAAAAATCAACTATTTGAAGGAATATTTATCAAACATTTCCAAAAGATATAATTTAACTAAAAAGTTAGAAGAAATTTCAGAGAAAGTAAATTCTTCTCTTTCATTGGACCTAGATGAAAAGCAAAAAGAAATAATAGAAAATATAAAACTCGAACTAGAAAATTTAAGGGAAAATTTAGAAAAAGGAAACTATTCAACAATAAATGAGAAATTAGATGAAATTGAATACAAATTATCGAAAATTTATCTTAAATCAAAAGAAAGTAGCGAATGGATATTTTATTTGATCATAGTAGTATTAGCAGTTTTCATTTTACTTTTAGCTATTTCATTTTTGAAGAAGTGATGATTTGTTAAAAAAAGAACTAAATCTGTTAGATTTAACTTTGTCAGGAGTTGGAATAATCGTAGGAGTTGGGATTTATGCTTTAATAGGGGAAGCCGCAGGAATTGTTTGGAATGGAATTTGGATTTCTTTTTTGATAGGTGCTGTAGTTGCGTTTTTTACTTTGTTCTCGTATGCGGAGCTGTCGCAGATTTTTCCAAAGGCGGGAGCAGAGTACGTTTATGTGAAAAATTCGTTTGGAGAAAGAATAGGATTTTTGATAGGATGGTTAATAATAGTAGGAGGATGTTTTGCGAGCGCAACGATTAGCTTAGGGTTTGCGGGATATTTTTCCGAGCTTTTTGGGGGAAATATTTTTTTCATAGCTTTGATTTTGATAGTTCTTTGTACAGGGATAAATATATATGGAATAAAGCAAAGCGCACAAGTCGTAGTTTTGTTTTCCATAATAGAAATTCTAGGACTTTTGTTAATAGTTTTGATAGGTATTCCAAAGCTTGGTTCTGTTAATTATTTTGAGTTTCCAAGTATCAAGAGTTTAATAAGTGGAGCAGCCCTAATATTTTTTGCATTTCTAGGTTTTGAAGCAATTCCAAGGCTTAGCGAAGAGTCAAAGAAAAAAGAGTTAATACCAACAGCAATGATTTTGTCTTTAATAATTTCAACTATAATTTATGTCCTAGTATCTGTAGCAGCTGTCAGCGTAGTGAATTGGAAAGATCTTTCAGCCTCGAGAGCACCACTTGCGGAAGTTGCAAAAGAGGGATTTGGAGAAAATGCATCCATAGTCCTTTCAATAATTGCTCTTTTTGCAACTGCTAACACAGTTCTTTTGGATTTAGTTGCTACAACAAGAATTCTCTATGGGATGAGCGATGTGTTCCCGAGCATTGTTGGGAAAGTCCATAGGGAAAGAAGAACACCTTACATAGCAGCATTAATCATAGGTTTTGTGTCAGCAGTTCTTTTGTTTTTTGACATAAGTTTCGTAGCAAATTCAACAAATTTTACAGTTTTTATAACTTTTATTTCAGTTAATGCAGCTGTAATTTATTTTAGAAAGAAGGAGGCAAAGCCTTTCAGTAGCAAATTTTCCCAATTTTCCCCAAGTTTTGTAGGGGTTCCTATTTTTCCAGTAGCAGGAATCGCAAGTTCCATATTCTTAATTTTAGGATTTTCACTAGATGTAATAGCAACAGGAATCGCAATAATTTTCCTAGGTTGCGTAGTTTATGAAATTTTAAAGAGAAAAAAAAGAAAAAGAAAAACAGAGAACATAAAAAACATAAACGATAACATAAACAATAAACAAGAACAATAAGCAAGAATAGGACAAGCTGATAACAAGAACAAAAAATATACAAAAAATAGGAAAAAATAAGACACAAAAAATAGGAAAAAATAAGACGGGCTAATGAGGCTAATGAAAAGATTTAAAAATCTAATGATTCTATATTCTAATATAACAATTCTAAAACAATTCTAAAAAAGGTAAAAAAGATGAAAAAGGGTAATTCGCGTAAGTTAAATCTAGTAGGTAAGTTTACTTATTTGTTAGTAGGAATATTTCTCCTACTTTCTCTTGTAGCACTTAATAGCGTGCTTTATTATTTCTATTATGTCCCAGTATATCGTCCATATTATTATGTTCCTTATTATGTTCCAAAAATAGTATGCGGGCTACAGACAATTTCTGTAATCGTCGGAAATGCTACAGAAAATCCATGTGTATATATTGCAGAGAATAACATTGCTGAATTTATTGTGAAAAACCCATATTATTATGATCGTGAAGAAACACTCACTGTAAAAAATATTGTAGAACCTGCGGGAATTGTATTGTATGTAAACGACTTTCCAGAAAACATTTCCCTTACTACTAGCCCTGATGGTTCTTCTATATCCTGGAAATGGAAGTTTAAGGCCGGAGAAACGGTCAAATTTAAACTAAAAGTTTTGAAATCTAGCGAAATTGTTGCTACTTCAGCAGAGATAAGACTTCCACCAGTATATAGAGTTGGAATAAAAGTAACGAACAAAGGAACGCAGGATATAACGAATCTTAGAGCATACATAAGATGGACTCCTGAAGATGCAGTTGAACTTTTGACAGCAAAGCACGTAGATCTTTCATGCTTAACTGAGGAGAAGAAAGTTGAAGAAGAGAAATGTGAAAAAGAAGAAGATAGATGTGAAAAGGAAGTAGAAAGAGCAAAAGCCATTTGCATTAAAAACGTAGATGAAGAATATAAGAAATGCTTAAAAGATAAAACTAAGACAACAGAGTTCTGTGACTCTGAAAGAGACAAAGCAATTTCTGCATGTGAAGAAGCAGAAAATAAAGCAAAAGAAGCATGCAAAGTAAAAGAAGAAGAGTGTAAAGAAAAAGCAGTTGCTGAATACTGCAAACCATTGGCTCCTGGAGAAAGCAGACACGCTCAATGGAATTTCAAAGCACTAAAATATGCTACTGTTACAGCACAAATATGGATAGATGCGGATAATATAATTCCATATTACGTTCCAGTTACATTCACGGTAGCTCCTGGAGGTGAAGCAGAATTAGTTGAAAAAGCACAAGTACAAGCTCCAGCACTTTCACTATTTGGAATTCAAATTCCTATAAACGACGGAGTTAATCTCATAATTTCTCTGCTAGTAATTTATGCAGTAGTAATAACAATTTTAGAGATATCTAGAATAATGAAAAAGCCAAGGAGAAAGTAGTTACTAATTTTATAGCGA
>CAZFGC010000019.1:0-5266 GCA_964518285.1 Microcaldota archaeon | reverse complement strand
TTCATCCACTATCTCGTTAATAAGAGCGAAAATCATAAATTCTAGCAGTTAAAAAATAATTTTAAATTTATTGTTTAGGGGTGATGGTCTAACCTGGTATGACGCCTGCTTCGGGAGCAGGAGGTTGGGAGTTCGAATCTCCCTCACCCCATTGCAGGGATTCCGGAGTGGACAAACGGGTCGGCTTCAGGAGCCGATGCCATAGTGGCTTCGTGGGTTCGAAACAGAGAAACAGAAATAGTGAATGCGAAAATCCCACTCCCTGCAACTTACTCTTCTTACTCTCACTTATTCACTTATTCTTTTTCTTACTCATTCTTTCCTGTTATAAATCACTTTTACTAAAGTAGTAGGTCTCGTATAAATTTGCTTCTGAAAATCTTCACTTTCGTTCACTTTGTCTACGATCGATGCTTGCTGAATATTTGAAGTAACTGCAGACAAATAGATGAATAGTATTGTAAACAACGCGAATATAGTTATAGCTAATAATAGTATTGCTAATGCTTGTCTTCTACTTGTTTTACCTACGATTTTCTTCTGGGTTTCCTCTTCTTTCTTTTCCTCCTTCTTTATTTTTCCTTTTATTTTCTTCATTTTCTTTATTTTCTTCTTTATTTTCTTTTTCTTCAAACTATCACTCTATTTTATTTTTTCACTTCGTTATCTGCTATCTTCATTTCTCTATTATAGTGTATTTCGTTAAGTAAATTTCAGCCATGAAGATTATCAAAATTGGTAATATCAATAGAGAATTTATCAAGACAACTATTATTTGTCTCAATATCACTTCTCCTATGAGAGAATAAACTATATGCGTCGTTACTGAAAGGAGGACGAAGGCTAAAACTAACCATAATACGAAGTGGAATGGTTTCCTAAAAATATGTACATAGCTAGAAATAAATGCTTGTATAGGCTTCCTTTCTTCCAAAACAATCGCGGGAGTAGAGTAAAATAAGCCAAGAGACGCTACAAACGTAAAGATAATTGCATAAATCTCATCAAGTCCGTAGTGGATAGAGAACAAAAGTATTATTGTTGCTATTACCTTAACTATTAAAAATAAAGAAAAAACTGATAACGTATATCTTTCTAAATTTTCCATGGTTTCTAAACTTACCTTCGTTCTAGTTTTTGTAACTTTAACTATAAGAGTTATAGAAACTAAAGCCAAACACAGAAAAAGTAAAGATACAACTGAAAATAAAAATATAGAAATAACATCAAATAATGTTAAAATTGGAAGGCTCCCAACTCTTAAAAAGTATCCTCCTAGAGATAAATAAACCGGTGCAGGAGATAAAATTTGGATTCCAAGAGATATAATGAAAGTTATAGAAAAGAATAAGACCATAGATATGTGCTTTTTGTAAATTCTAAATGTATCCTTTAGCAAATTTAGCATAAAATAAAATGGATAATTTTTAAAATTTATTCTTACTCCTCGCCCCTTCACTCTTTCCTCACTTCTTCACTCTTTCCTCTTCCCCTCAAGCTCCCTAATTTTCTCCTTTATTTTTTTTAAGGATCCTGAAATGTATAGAGGGAGGAGATGTGCTCTCTTTTTATTAACTTCTGTGATAACTGCAAGGATTCTTTCAAGATCTTCTATAGCTTTTGGATTAGTTTTTATTATTCCAAAATTTCCTTCAAATTTAATCTTTGGATTTATCTTAGAATAAAAGATTCCTGAATTTTTGAAAATCTCTATTGCAATTTCTTTTTCATTTATTTTTTCTTCAGAAAAGACTTTGAAAAGCAAGTACCTTTTTTTATCTCTGAGAATACTTTTCAAAAATATCACCAACTTTTTCTAGCGAAATTGAAAATCTTGCTTGCTGCCTTGTTAAACCTATTATTTCTCCTATTCTCTCTATTTCTCTAGGAGTCCTAACTCCATAAAAATCATTAGCTAAAGTAGCTAGTATAAAATCTACATCATAAAAATTACAAAATTTAACAAATTTTGATATTTTCGCTATTTTATTTGCCTTCTCAATACCCTTTGAAAAAAGAATATCCCCTATCGACACTAGAAAAAATTTTTTTCTCTTCTTCAACTTCGTGGCTAGCTCCAAATTTGTATCGTAAGACTGTAAATAAAAGAAATCAAAAAATTTCAAATTTTTAATCATCTCCTTCGCATCACTAGACAAAAAAATACTCGGGCTCTTCGCATCCCTTCTCTCCCCACCCTTGTAGAAAAAAACATCCTTGCCAGCCACAAAAACCTTAGAAAAGCCAAACTTGGAAAAATCTTTAAAATCGAAATTCACAATGTCAAAAAAATCCAAACGACCACCGCTGGCCTTTAGCAAAGACCTCTCATTTTCCTTCCCTGATAAGTTAACCCTCTAAATACTCTCCCTTTTTGAAGCTTCATTACTTTGTCGCTAACTAAAATTACCTCGAAAAATTTATAAGTTCCATCGCTACCAACAAAGTAAGAATTCAATACTTCATATCCCTTGTCTTTGAATTTTCTTCCTGCTCTTTCTTCTGCAATTAATTGCAAACTTTTTTGCCTACTTACAAACTTCCCAGTTTTACTTGGTTTTCTTCCCCTCATTCTTTTTTTAGTTTTCCTCTTACCTCTCTTTACTCTTACTCTCACTACTATAAACCCTTCCTTTGCTTTGTATCCTTTTCTCCTAGCGGCAGCTATGTTTGTTGGCTTTTCTATTTGTATAACTGGCGGTTGTTTTCTCCATTCGGATAATCTCTTTCTATACAACTCACTTCTTTCTTTATATTCTTTTTGAAAAGTTTTTTGAATTAATTTGTATGTCATGAAAAAAATTAGAGAAAAGAATTTAAAGCTTTTATGAATGAAGAAATTTATGTGTGCCGGGTTGGCAGAATGGTAATGCGCTGGCCTCGAGACCGCCAAGAAAGCCAGTGCCCGTAAGGGCTTATGGGTTCGAATGAGAAATCCGAAAATCCCATACCCGGCGCTTCATCAAAAAATTAAGATTGACAAAAGAGAAACTCTTAGCTTTCAACACATTTTTTCAATTGATCTGCGTTTGAAATAATAAACTATAAAAACTATCGGCTCTCGTTCCTAGTTTTCGTAACAGAAATTCCTGCTGGTAAAATTAAATGTTAAGTAGCTTTCGCTCTCTTTTTCAGCAATATTAAGAATATTTCGATTAGAGATAGGACAAAACCGTATATTGGATACATAACTGCCCATCCAGCCATAGGAATTAGAAACATTAGAAATCGCATGAGTTTTCCTTCTGAGATAAAAGCGGCAATTATAGAACCCAATATAGGAAATATCCATATAATAATACCATATTCCCTACAATATTTACACAATGGTTCCTCACAAACTGTAATTATTCCAGAGCATCCATTTTTTATGATTCCTAAAACGATAGGGGATGTAAATGAATTCCTCGAGAAAACGTTGTTAGTAGAATTGATGTTAACATACGCCATCCAAGCTTCGTCTCTTCCGCTGACTTCAATTTTGTTGTCTACAAAAGTATTGTTATGGCTAGAATATATCATTACACCATAACCCTCAGTAAACGCACTTCTACCTATTATTGTATTTTTCTTGAATACATTATTGCACGAACCCTCATTAAGAGTTACCCCTCTACCCATTGCTCTACTTCCTCCACCGATTTTATTATATGTAAAATTATTGAAAGAACTGTTCATGAGATATACACCACCTTTAGGAGGGATCCCTCCAGCACCATCCTCGAAGATGGTATTATTGACAAAGCTATTATAATTGCTAGATTCAAGAAATACTCCAGATATTCCTGCAATTATATTGTTTACAAAAAGATTATTTCGTGAATAGCTGATATATACAGGCATACCCTCTCTTCCTTTGGATATAATTTTATTATTCATAAACTCATTATCAGAGCTGTAAACGATATATATTCCGTAGTGTACTGCTTCGACAGTAACATTAATTACTTTGATACGACTACCCTCAAATATATAAATTCCGCTCCCCTCGTCCATTATAGGGTGATAATCATTTTTTTTATTTTTTAATTTACAATTCATAATTGTTGCATCTGTTACGAATCTCAATGTTCTAACACCAATAGATCCGAACTCAACTGTGTGTCCTTCACAGTCTAAAGTAATATTTTTATGTGATATTGTGAAACATACGTCATCACTACGAACATCCTGCATAAGATAGTAAACTGTGTTGGGGGAATCTAGCATACCGCAACTTTGAAGTCCGATAGCAAATACAGGCTCCAATCTCTCTTGTTCAACTATGTCCTTTTTCTCTGTGCTAATTGAAATACAAGCAAGTAAAAATACTAATAAACAAAATATCAAAATTATTCCAACTCTCACATTCTCATCTCACTAAGGATTGCTTTCAAAAGCTATAAAAAGCTATATGATAAGAATAATAAGTAAAAAAATCTGCTTTTTGCAGAAAATTTTTAAGAAAGATTTTAAAATTTTTTAACTGAAAATTGAAAATAAAGCAGAAGATAAGCTAAATTGTCTTCAGAAGTGATAAACTTGGATGCGCTGAAAACAATAGTTATAATATTTTTTGTACTTTTGCATTTGTTCCTTCCGCATTTTTTAATGGTAGCTACGCCCGTTCTTCTTTTTAGCACCATGAGTCCAACTATTTTTTTCGCTATTTTTGGATTTGCTCTAGTTTTTATTGATTTCGTTATTATTTACTTCCTTATAACAAGAAAAAAGGAAACAGAGAAAATTTATCCTCTGATTATTCAATATATTGTACCTGCATGCCTTCTAATTTATATTTCGTTTTGGTATTCGTTAGTAGATGTGTTAATTCAAATGTATTCGAAAGCGATGAGCAGTGTAGGCCGCGTCCCCTTAAGCATATATACTTATACGAACGTCCATACCATTGATACTTCCACTATATCTTTATTTTTAATGAGCTATTTAATTATCACTGCTATTTCCTTTTCTTTGGTAACGAAAGTAGTTTCTGATAAGTCTTTCTTAGATATCAAACATCTTATTTCCTTATTAGTTATAGCCATAACTTTCTTTTTAATTTATAAATACGTAATAATTAATTTTTTTGGAATCTTCATTTACTGATGCTAAATAAGCAGTAGTGTCCTTTATATTTTTAGAATTTTTCAGAAAAACTTATATATTACGTGAATTATCTTTTATATGATTAAAGATGGATAGGAAGACACTCCTTGTCACTTTTGGTTGGACGGAAATTCCTGTAATATCATCGATATTACGTTATGGTCTTAGTGAGGGGGAT
>CAZFGC010000018.1:0-2062 GCA_964518285.1 Microcaldota archaeon | reverse complement strand
GCTGAAGATGTGATCGAAGCAAAAAAATATTCTCAAAGTATCGAGCAACAAATAGCTAACGAACTAATTAACATGAAAAAAGAATATTCCGTAATAATTACAAAAGGAAGTAAAATTGGAAGAGTAAATGGGCTCGCTGTAATTGGAGATAGTGGGCTTGTAATACCTATAGTCGCTGAAGCTGCAAAATCTTCTTCTAGATTCGAAGGAAAACTTATTGCAACTGGAAAGCTAGGCGAAATCGCAAAAGAAGCTGTCGAAAACGTAAGTGCTATTATAAAAAAATACAAAGATATTAGAGATTACGACATACATGTACAATTCTTACAAACCTATGAAGGAATAGAAGGCGATAGTGCTTCTATCAGCGTTGCAATGGCAGTAATAGCTGCTCTTGAAAAAATTCCAGTTAAACAAACTGTTGCAATGACCGGATCTCTTAGCGTAAGAGGAGAAGTGCTGCCCGTAGGGGGAATAGTCCAAAAGATCGATGCTGCAATAGCAAGCGGACTAAAAGAAGTGATAATTCCGGAAATGAACTATGAAGATGTTGCCGATGACCAAAAAAAGAAAATAAAAATAATAAAAGTAAAAAATATAGTAGACGTAGTGAAAGCTGCGCTAGTAGATTGCAAAGAAAAAGAAGAACTAATTAAAATGTTAGCGAGCGAGTGACATTTTTTATACTTTTTAATATTTTTAATACTTTTTGATAATACTTTTTGATACTTTTTACACTTTTCCTTTTTCCACTAGCAAAGAAACTAATTGTTCTTCCTTTCCTTTGACGTCTGAGACTTTGATAATCTTGATAGTCAGCTCACTCCTGCTAGTTTTTATCCGAAACTTCGAACCTACGTCTGCTGCCAATTCAAAATTCTGTACTTTTTTCCTTTTTCTTCAATAGAACAATTAAATACTACTTTACTTTTGCTGTTTTGAATTATAATTTCCTTTAAAGTTAGATTTATATTATCAATTTTTATACTTTCATTGATTTTGACGGTGTACGTGTATTTTTCTTTTTGACTTATTTCTGCTGCAAAAATCAAAAAAATCAAAATATCAGCCTAAAATCCTTTTCCAAAAAATGGTTGGTCAGGATAAAGGACTATACCTTCGTTTGTAATCTTCATCGGAATGATTTTTCTTGAATGTGCTGTCCCCCTCATTTTTATTATTTCTATAGCCATTTCTCTGACGTCTCCTTTTCTCACTGAATAAATTGAAATTAGAGAATCTGCTAGGTACTCTATTCCAAATCTTGCCCTTATCTCTGCATTTGTAGTTTCTGCTTCAGAAACTAAAATTGTAGTAATATTCCACCTTCTTAGTAAATCTATCAAATCAGCTAGCGCTCTTCTTCTTTCTGCTTCTGTCGGATAAAGTGAAACGTATGAAGTTATAGAATCGATTACTAGTCTCTTTATTTTAAATTCTCTTATTGTCCTTTCTATCGATCCTCCTTCTTTTATGAACTTCTCTACTTCTCTCGGTGAATATTCATAGAAGAATATTTTTTTCTCTTTTTCCAGGTTTTCTAAATCGATGTTAAATCTTTTCATGTGCTTGAAAATTGATTTTTTTCTCTCTTCAAAAGATATATACATACCTGGCTCTCCATTTTTTGTGCCCTCATATAAAAACTGAGATGAAAATATTGTTTTTCCAGTTCCGGATTCTCCAGCCAATATATTAATACTTCCTTCTTCAAACCCTCCTTCGATTAACTGATCAAAACCTGGAATCCCAACTTTTACTCTTTTTTCCAAATTATCGCCCTTTTCCACTTATTCTTTCACTCGTTCTCTTCATTCTTCACTCTTCATTCTTCACTTATTCTTTCTCATTTTCCTTTTCAATCTAACTTATTTCTACTAAAGTTTTTGAGATGTCTTTTCCGATTATTTTTGAGAGTTTTTCTTCGAGCTTTTTTACAAATTTTTTAAATTCTCCTTCATTTTTAATTTCTATTTTTTCGTCTTTCAAAAAATTTAACTCCCTAGCTGCTTCTTTCATTATCGTCTTAGAAACAGGACCTATCTTTTCTAAATTTTTTTCA
>CAZFGC010000017.1:0-1551 GCA_964518285.1 Microcaldota archaeon | reverse complement strand
TATGCTTGAAAAAATAGAGCATAAAACTAGAGATAATAAAAATTCTGCCGAGTAATTTTTTATATCAAGAAAATTAAACAAATAAAGTCCAAAGAGCAATAAAATTGATAAATTAATTGAAAGTAATAAAAATTTCATTTTTCCACAGAACAATTAAAAAATAAAAAATAAAAATCTGGTGGTTTGTGGATTAACGGTGATGATTTGGTTAGCTTCCTTCCGTGGGTAGAAGTTTATAGACCTAAAAAACTTGATGAAATTGTTGGACAGGAAGAAGTTGTTAGGATTTTGAAAAACTTTGTTAAAACTTCTAATTTCCCTCATCTAATATTCGCTGGACCGCCTGGATGCGGAAAAACTACTTGTGCTTTTGCACTCGCTAATGAAATTTACGGTAATGATTATAAAAATAATATTTTAGATTTAAACGCAAGTGATGATAGAGGTATAGATGTCGTAAGAGGAAAAATTAAAGATTTTGCAAGGTCTTCACCGATTTCAGATGTTCCCTTTAAATTAATATTCCTTGATGAAAGCGATGCTCTCACACCGGAGGCACAGCATGCTCTTAGGAGAACTATGGAAATGTATTCTTCAAATGTAAGATTTATATTAAGCTGCAACTTTTCCAGCAAAATAATCGAGCCAATACAAAGTAGGTGTGCTGTCCTAAGATTTAAAGCCCTTTCTTATGAAGACATAAAAAAAATGGTTAAAAGAATTTCTAAAAGCGAAGGCTTTGAAATAGAAGATGATGCAATTATTGCCTTATCAGAATACTGTGAAGGCGATATGAGGAAAGTAATAAATTTATTGCAAACAATTGCTTTTTCTAGAAAAAAAATAACTAAAGAAGATGTATATAAATTTGGAAATATAATATCGCCCACTGAGATAAAAACTCTTGTAGATCTTTCTTTGTCAAAGAATTTTGATGAATCTTCAAAAATTTTGAATAAACTTTTCTTTGAAAAGGGATTTTCTGGAGAAGATATAATATTGGCTATTTACAAAGATATCTTGAAAAGAGATATTCCTGATGATAAAAAAATGAAAATTATAGAAAAAATAGGAGAGTATAATTTTAGAATATCAGAGGGTGCGAATGAAATAATACAATTAACTGCTCTTATTGCTTTTATATGTAATGTTTGAACCTTTTTGACTACTTCCCAAATTTTCTCTTCCTTTTTTTGAAATCTTCCAATGCTTTTTCAAAATCTTTTTTTTCAAAATCTGGCCATAGCTTCTTGGAAAAATAAATTTCGCTATATACTCCTTGCCATGGGTACAATCCACTTAATCTTCTTTCTGAAGTTCTAATTATTAAGTCTGGGTCAGGAACGTCGGGAGCATAAAGATATTTTTTAAATTCTTCTTCGCTTATTGATTTTACGCCACTTTTTAATACTTTATTAACAGCATCAACTATTTCCTTTCTCCCTCCATAATTTGCTAAAATCAAAATTTGCTTTTTGTATGCCTTTGTTTTTTCTTCTACTTCTTTCATTTTCTTTCTTATATCTTCTGGGAAAAAGCTTAGGTCTCCTA
>CAZFGC010000016.1:0-6310 GCA_964518285.1 Microcaldota archaeon | reverse complement strand
AAATTCTAAGTTTAATGTTAAAGATTACAAGATTGAGGATATAGGATTTGGAATTAAAGTGTTAAAAGTTCTTATTCTATCGGAGGACACAGGGATTAATTTTGAAGAAGAGTTAAAAAAAGTTAAAGGAGTATCAGAAGTAGAAATAGAAAGCATCACTCTTATTTAAACTTTTTTAAACTTTTATTTCATCGGCGAGCTGAACCTAAAAGTATTTAAAAATTTTTCTTTTTTATTTTATGCCAAAGTGGAAAGCTAAAAAGAAAGAAGCAGCTGAGAAATATTTGAAAACTAGGATAATTGCAATTTTGATGTTAATTTTAGCTTCTACTATTGGTCTTTGGTTTGCTGAGCTCCATCCTTTAGCTGTTATTCTTTGGTTAATAATAATTTTAGCTGGAGGATATGCAATTTTTGAGTTTGAAATTTTCGTTTCAAAAGTTTTAATAGTAGCTAGTGCATTAGTTATGGAATTTTTAGTACTAGAGGGAACGCCCGACCTTTTAGTCTTAGGTTCCCCAGGAAACATTATGCTAATTATTTTTGGAATTTTAGATGCGGTTCTAATTTATTCTTTATTGAAGCTTAGTTAGCTCTTTTTACTAATTCTGAATTCCATTTAAAAATAGCTTAAGAAAATGTAAAATGGAAGTCTAATGATTTCATTGATTTCATTACTTGTAATCTGTAATCCTTCATGTATTATATATTTCCTCATCTTCTTGGTAATCTTAAATTGTTTAAACTGTTTAAATTGTTCTGTAGTTTTTCTTTCTCCGCCGATTTCAAACAAAGTATTTCTCCAAATATAATCAGGCCCTGTTTTTAAGTAAAAAAGATCATCGATATGCATAGCAAACAGATCCTCTCTAATTAACCCTACCGCCCTCTCCTCTTCTCCAAGAAAACTGAGGAGAATTTCTCTTATTGTTGGAGAAGTGAATAAGTATTTTAGTTCTTTTCTAACCTTCCCTCCTGCGGAGTATGGATAAACTGGATGTATTACATTTGCTTTTGTAAGAAGGTCTAACATTTTTATTATGGTTCCTTTACCTGCACCCACGTCTCTAGACATACTGTCATAGCTAATTCTATCGGAGATTGCAAGTAATTCAAGCAGAGATTTAAACTTATCTAGAGTATCTTCAGAAAGAGAGTAATTACCACCTATGTCTTAACTTTTGGTCAACATTCTGACCGATTTCTTCAATTTTCGGTCAATTTATTGACTGAATTATACAAAAATTTAAAATATTCACTGTATTCCGGTCAATACTTTGACCAATTTTCCTAATTTTCGGTCAATATCGATGTATAAAGGATATACAATAGAAAGATTTAAATATGACTTTAAAGAAAGAGATGAGGAGATGGTAAGTTATTTGTCGCACTTGCTAAAATCGAAAAGTTTAAATATTAGTATTGGCTATATATAGTAAAACTACATGGAATTGAATTTGGTGGGAGGTGGTAAGGTGAATGTTGAGAACTCTTACAAAAGCGAATGTAAAAATAGGCACATGGTTGGATTTTGGAGACGCGTTAGGGCTGCTGCACTGGTATTCTTTTCAGCAGTTCTTCTTACAGAAGGAATTCTAATGGCAAGGACGGAAAGTAAAGGAAAATTGAATGTACAGACTACTCAAGTAACAGCTATAACTTCCAAAACTCCTAAAACTTCTGAAGTTAGTAAAAAGAGTTATAAAAGTAAAGAGGAAGGCAAGAGCAAAGACGAAAGAAAAGACTTCCTTGAAGCTAATAAAGATACAAGTGGTTTTGAGGCGAATATTGATTATATAATTAATACGGAAAATAAATCGTCTTCTGCGGAAGACCCAAGTTTTAGATCAAACTCAGAACAAAAAACAGATATTTTTAGGGAAGAAGTTAGAATGCGTTATGGAAGAGTTGAATTTGATATAAATTCTAGTCAAAAATCAGATAGATGGAATTTATCTCATTCGGATAGACGCACATTAGATATATCTGGTATATCTTGGTCTACTGAATCTAATCAATCTCTCTCATCTAGAGAGGACACAAACAATGTTGGAGTATGCTTTTCTGTTTTTAATAATAAGTTTATTAAAGTATCTTTAGGTGGCGGACTGGGAGTCAGTAATTCAAATAGCATAAACAATAGCAGTTACAAAGAAATTAAAAAATATAGCGATAACACAGAAGAAGTATATCTACAAAGTTCTAATTACGAGGGGAGTACTTCGTATTATTTGCCGGAAGTAGCTTGTAAACTGTATTTACGTTATATTCTTCCGATAAATATTCAACTATCTGGAGCAAGCGGAAACTACAACGTAGGATGGAAAAGCAAGACTTCGTTTAAAAGCTTTATTTACGATGGGGAGGGAAATCTCATAAGCGAGTCTAGTGGTGAATTTTCAAGGCAATTTTATGAATCATATAAAAAAGACAAATTTGATGCTAAGATTAGTTTTCCGATTGTGGTTGGAAATACAAGAAATACAATGTTTGCACCATGGTATGAATATAGCGTAACAAAGGATGAAATTGGTACAATTATAACTACAGGCACGACTACAAAATCGATATCCGCTATTGGTCTTGATATAAAAACTAAGATCGAAATCTCTAAGATCTTTAAAATCCTTCCTGGCTACTATTTGACTCTAGGTGTAGGTTATAAATATAACCACATTAAAGAAACAACTGAAGTATATGGAGGATATAGAGGGGTAGAAACATATTCAAATCACACTGCAAGTGTGGGTGTCGGTTTGAAGTTTTAGAGTTGTAGCTTTTTAGCTTTTTTCTGCAAGTTTTATGTCGTCTTCTGTTATTGTTTTTCTTTTTGCGTGTTTTGCTAGAGCAATTGCTCTTTGAGAAATTTCTAGTCCTTTCTTTTCTAGGATTTCTGCAAGGAGTTTTGCTGCATCTCTGCTCACTCTTTCAGCACCCGCTTTTCTTATAATTTTTTCTGCGGCTGCTATCGGAATCATGGAAATCACGAAAATGAAAAGAAATAAAAAATAAAAATTCTCGTTTTGCTATCTTTTTATGCTTTTTTTAATTTCTGTAGTTCCAAGAGAATATCAAACTAATATAGCAAGGAAAATTTTAGATACTAGAAAAAATACTTTAATCGTCTTACCAACTGGTATTGGAAAAACTTTGATTGCGGCATTAGTTATTGAAAAATATTTGGAAAACGGCGGGAAAGCTATTTTTTTAGCTCCAACGAGACCACTTGTTTTTCAGCATTCCAAATATCTTTCAGAAGTGCTTGGAGTTGAAGCGATAGAAATAACTGGAGAAATGAAAAAGGAAAAAAGAAAGGAGCTTTATAAAAAAAGTTTAGTAGTTTCAACCCCTCAAACTGTAAAAAACGATCTTGAAAATTTTGGTCTCGATTTTTTCGATTTTTCTGTTGTTGTTTTTGATGAGGCTCATAGAGCTGTTGGGAAATATGCTTACACTAAAATTGCAGAGCTTGCTAGGGAAAAAGGATCTCTTATAATTGGGCTCACTGCTTCTCCTGGTGGAAAATTTGAAAAGATAAAAGAAATAATAGATGCCCTTTTCATAGAGAATGTAGAAATTAGAACTGAAAAAGAGGAAGACGTCGCAAGATACATTCAACCAATAAAAATTAAATGGGTTGAAGTAGAATTGGATTACGAAATAAAGAAAGCTTGTGAAATCTTGAAAAAAATCCTAGAAGAAAAAAAAGAAACTTTGAAATCACTAGGAATAAAAATCTCAAAAAATCGAAAAAAACTTTCACAGCTTTACAACTCTTTAGTCTCGGAAAAAAATCTCGTAGCTCTTTCCCACTTTTCATCTTATTATAATGCGCTTCATTCTATCGAAATCCTCCAAACCCAAAGCCCCTATGCCTTTGAAAAATTCTTCGAACGCTTAAAATCTAGAAAAAAAAGAATCGACAAAAAATTCGAAGAAGCTCTAAAACTTGTAAAAGGAAAAGAACACCCAAAAATGCAAAAGCTCCTCGAAATCTTGAAAGAAAAAAACGATAAAAAAATTATAATTTTTGCGCAATATCGAGACCAAGTTAACTACATAAAAGAAAAACTAGAAAAAAATGGCTTCCGTGCTCTAAAACTCCTAGGCAAAAAGGAAAGTACCAGAAAAGAACAAAAAAAAGTTATAGAAGAATTTGAAAAAAGTTCAAGCATTTTAGTTTGTTCTAGTGTTGGCGAGGAGGGAATTGATTTGCCAAGCGCAGATGTTGTAATTTTCTATGAGCCAATACCCAGCGAAATAAGGACTATTCAAAGAAGAGGCAGGGTTGGGAGATTAAAAGAAGGAGAGGTTATAATTTTAATTACAAAAAACACACTGGATGAGACATTTAAATATGTGTCGTTAGCAAGAGAAAGGAAGATGAGGAAAATAGTTTATTCATTAAAAGAGAAAAAGATCAGTAGAAAAAAGAAAGAAAAAATTAAGCAACAAAAATTAACAGATTTCATCGAAGGAGTAGCTCAATAGGTTAATTTTTTTATATTTTATGAGGGATGGAGAAATGGATAGAATGAAGAAGGATCTTCGAGGTTTGTTATTCAAAAAGTTTGCTCCAAGGATCTCTTCATCGGCTTGTTCCCTAGTCGTTCTTCTCATAATTGAAGGATACATTCTTTTTAATTTTGTAATTCCTTTCGTCAGATATAATAATTTATACATCTGGGATATGGTAGGTCATTACTATTTAGCAGATTATTACAAAACAACACTTTGGCCAAGGTGGACAGGATGGAATCCCTATTTTTTTGGAGGATTTCCTATTGGTAAGTTTTATCCAACATTCTTTCATTGGATTGTTGGAGGGCTCGGAAAAATATTTGGAACTTTTCTAGCATTTAAGCTAGTCACAGTAATAGCACTTTTTCTAACACCTATTTCTTTTTTATATTTTTTAAGGAAATTGGGATTTGAAGATGAAGCATCTGCGTTTTCTTTAGTTTTCATGTTCATAGCACTTTTTTACATGGGAAATTTCCAGTGGCCAGGAGGGGATTATACAGCCACATTTAATTTTGGCTTAATACCGCAGCATTTTTCTCTATCGATTCTATTCTTTTATTTAGGGTCATTAGTAGATCTTTTTAAAAAAAATAAAATAATACTTCCAACAATTTTTCTTTCATTGCTTATATTAACGCACGCATATTCTGCGATAGTAGGATTTCTAGGATTCTTGGGTATTTTATCAGCAAATTTTATGATAATTACATTGAAAGGACAAAAGGCTAGAGAGAATGGAAAAATCAGCTCAATAACGAAAATTGTCATTTTGGCACTAAAGCATCTTTTTCTTACTTTTTTGTTGATTTCATTCTGGGCGATTCCATTTATCTTAGAAAAAGATTATACGTCATTAACAATTATAGGATGGGAAACAGTTCCAATACCTCCAATTACTTATAATTTATTATTAATTAGTGTCGTGTTAATGGTAATCACAGAAGATGATAGAGCGCTGACATCTTTAATGATAGGATTATGGGTTTTACTACCCTTCTTACTTTCAAAATGGAATGTATTTTTTTTACCAGTACAGCTGTATAGGTTTGTAGTTTATCCAGTACTTTTTATTTCAGCACCTCTTGGGGTAATAATTTCTTTTGTGAAGAAGAATTATGATAGAATTGAAAAGTTCCTTGCGAGAATAATAAGAATAAAACTAAAGAAAATCCAATTTTCAAAATTCTTTGTAATTATATTTTTCATAGTTTTCACTTTTGCGACACTTTTTCACTTTTCATCTTATTGTAAAGCAGATCCAAGAGGTACGCTTGGTATGAATTTCACGTTACCAAAGTTAGATGGAAGAATTTTAACTATTCCTATCCATGGCGTAGGGCTAAACCCAATGTTTCACATAGCTCCGCACTTAGTTGCTTGGAGCGGAAACGAAGAAGTTGGTGGACTTTTTTTAGAATCTACACCTAATGCTGGTTACATTACACACATAAAAAGGGAAATTGATGAAAGAGTAGGAATATGGGGCGTTTATCCAGCTACGGTTACACCTAATAAAAACGAGCTTTTACCCTATCACTTTAAATATTTTGGGATAAATTATGTTCTTACAAATCTAGACCCAGAATATTTTCGTGCGATATTTGGTGAATCTATAGTTATGAAGCTTGTGGATACCAACTCGATATATGGAAGTTATTACCTGATAAAAGTAGCAAATAATAGTTTAATTGACGTATTAGATTACATTCCTGAGAAAATAGAAGGAAATTGGCATGAGATTCAATGGGAGTGGTTTTTTGATTCTAATAAAATTAAAAAAATTTTA
>CAZFGC010000015.1:0-2333 GCA_964518285.1 Microcaldota archaeon | reverse complement strand
CGCACATAGATTTAAGCACATTGGTGAGGATAATATGAATAAAATTGTTGAAATCCAAATCATGAATGAGGAAAGAAATAGAAAAAATAGAAAAAGAAAAATAGAAGTTATGAAATTAATTTTCCTGCTAATCGCTGTAGTTTCTATTTTAAATGGTCAAACTCCAAAAGGATGTGAAATTGTAGAAAAATGGGATTTCAATAATTGGAAAGTATGGTCTATAATTCTTCTTATTTCTTCAGTTGGAATAGCATCTATTTTCATAATGATAAGTAAATTTATAGGTAAGCCAGAGCTTGCAGAAACTGCAAAGTTAGACTTACAACAAATCTTGTTGACAGCAGTTTTTCTATTAATCTTTTCGTCTCTCGCTTTATTTATGTGCACTATTAATTTGAAAGATTTAGGTTTTGATAAAGATATTGGAGTTTTTGAAGCTGCAGAAAAATATTTTGATTACTCAAGAATAATAGTAGTTAATCATTTGGGAAAAGGAGCAACGATGTCTATGTACTTCACTGCATTAACTTCTATATCAGCAGGGGTTACGGCAGTTCCTAAGATATTTGGAACTAAAATACCAATGACTTTTATTTTTTCTCCATTTGCAGGATTTAATGTTTTTATTCAAATGATAAGATTTTCAATGAATATAATTCAATTATCCTATGCAGCACAGGTAGCGTATATTGTTTTATTAAAAATAATTGAAGTTTCATTCCTCAATCTTCTCATACCTGTAGGGATAATATTAAGATGCTTCACTCCAACTAGAAATGTAGGAGGGATCTTGTTGGCGATTTCATTAGGTTTATTTTTGCTTTATCCATCAATTTTTGCTTTTTTCTATGCAGCCACAGGTTTTAGATCTGCTAGTATAAGAGATTTAGAAACATGGGAAGTTAAATTAATTACGGATTGGACCATTCCACTTGTTATGTATGCAAGATTAGGAGGGCTTATTGGTTTGGGATTAATAATTTATCATGTAATCGCTATATTGATGATAATTATAAATGAGGTTGTTGGTTATATCGCAGGTTTTGGAGAAATAATCCTTTTTACATTCGTCATACCTGCAGTTGCATGGATAATAATAGGAGCTGCAGTAAGAGATCTCTCAAGATTCTTTGGAGAAGAAATAGATATTTCAAGTTTAGCGAGGATGATATAGATGGGTTGGCAAACTACTGCAAGTGATCTTTATCAAACTCTTATGAAAAGCGACCCAATAACTGGGAGTGGATGGTTCACAATCGCACTAGTAGCTGTCGGAATTTCATTCGTAGGAGTAGGATTAGTTTATATGGTTGGATATCTCCTAAACTCCGAATACATAAAAAGAATCGCAAAAGCAGAATTATATCAAGCTCTTGCATCTCTGTGTCTTGTAGCACTTTTATTTGGAGTGACGTTTTCATCGGTAAAAGCTGTCGAGCTTATTCAAAATCAAACTGAAGCATTCATAGTGGGAATAGTTTATGGAAAAGAAGGAAGGATACAAGGAGGACCATTTGTTTTTCTTTATCCATTTTTCGATAACTTGAAAACCTGTACAGTTCAAAAAATCAAAGCTTTGTACGATGAATCAGTATTTTATGAAATCGCCGGAAATGTAGATATTACAATAACAATAGCAAACATACCATTTAAAATAGGAACAATGATTGCTCCACTTTTCTATGGAAAGATAAATGAAATGGAATATTATGCAAACGAATATTCTTGGTTAGTGATTTTCATATATTTGCAAAAATATCTCACAATGTTTGCGGAAACAAGTATGTTTACAGTATTTCTTCCAGTTGGAATAATTTTGAGGGCTTTTCCGCCTACTAGAGGAGCAGGAGCAGTTATGATTGCTACAGCAATAGGATTTTTCATAGTCTATCCAACAGTTTATGCACTTTTAATTCTTTCATCTTACAATCAAATTCCAGGATGTAATGTTCAAATGCCAGGAATAAATGTAAAAGAAATAGCAAAATCTTGTCCTCTTTCACCACAAGCTCCAGTACAAGCATTACAGACAGCAGTTGAAAAACCGCCAGATATTAGCAAATTAAAAGCAGGGGCAGGAGAGCTAAGATATTACATTTATTCCTTCTTCATGATTTCCTTAGGAGCAACTTTAATATTCATAAGAGCCTCCGCAGGGATACTTGGTGCGGATATAAGTGAAATTGGAAGAAATATGTTTAAACTTTTATAGAAAAATATGGTGAGAGAATGAAAAAGAAAAAAGAAAGAGAGGAAAAGAATGAAAAAATAGAAAAAGAAAAAGTAGAAGAAGGAATGAAAGAAAAAGAAGTGAAAAAAGAAATAAAAATAGA
>CAZFGC010000014.1:0-1760 GCA_964518285.1 Microcaldota archaeon | reverse complement strand
GTATTTTTTTCTTATTTTTCTTATGTATCTATATGTATCTATTATACCTTATGTGGTTTTTTAATTTTTCGTTCCATTCAAGTTATGAGTGTAGCAGCTTTCTTACAGATCAAATAAATTCCTAAATACTCTGGTAATTCTATTATTTCATCTTTATAAGGACCAAAATATTCGTCAAGAAAAAACTTTCCGCAATTTGCTTTAACTTTAATTTTGTTTTTTTCAGAGAAAGCAATTATCTTTTTGAATTTAAAAGAATTTAAATCTGAGATTTTTATTCTTTTAGCTATAAGTCCTGTTTCCCCATGCAAGGAGTCTGGAAGTCTTATTAGTTTTGTTAGATCTATGGTAACTTGCTGATCTACACAACAAGAATATTTCTTGACACATTCTTTTTTTATATTTTCCTTTATTCTTTTGCTTAAGAATGACCAATTTCCTTCTTCTATATTTTTCTGTATATTGTTAAAATTTTTGTAAATTTTGTCTATCGTTTTTTTATTCATTCTGAAAATTTTTAGCTCTCCTTTTCTTAATTTGTCGAGGAAAAAGTTAGCTATTCTTCCTTTCCAGCCTCCTGAATTTGGTCTTAAATTTTCAAAAATTATCTGGATGTTTCCATTAAGATAATTACAGATTCTTCTTCTTGCATCGCTGTTCAAATCCAAATTTTTTGTGATGTGTACGTGAAAACCTCTATTTCCAGAGCTATTGATTTCTATTTCTTCATTACTCAATCCAAAATCTTCTTTTAAGAAATCTATTAAATTCTGCGTACATTCGATAGTTTTGCTGAAGCACTTTTCACAAACGAACTTTTTATCATGATTGCACTTAAGCTTGTGAAATTCTGCAACTTCATTGGCATCGATATCGAAAACTATATCTGATGAAATCATTTCTTTTTTGTCCATCCTTGCAGTAGGATATCTATACTTTGCAACTGAATAAGATATGTAAATGGGGGCGTTCCTCTTCAAATAACTATTCAATTCGTACTCTGAAGAGAAACTAAAGTGTCTGGATTCTATCTTTTTATCAAAGGAACCAAATCCAAATTCTCGAGATGATATGTATCTAGGACCTTTTATATAATGTGATGAATAATATTCGAGAAATTTTTTTCTTATGAAAATTTCTTCTCTTTTTTCACTTATTCCTTCGCCTATTTCTTCGTTTCTTTCACTTATTTCTTCATTTCTTTCACTTTTTTCCTCATTTATTTTGTTATTTGTTCCGTCATTCGTTTTGTCGTTTATTTTCATTTCGCCACTCATTTCATCACTATTTAATTTCAATTTCTTTTCTGTTTTTTCTTATAATGCATTGGATTTTTTATATTACAATTTGAAACGCATATTCCGTAACTTTCCATATTAGCGCAAGAAGGGACTGAATAATTTTTCTTTTTTATATATTCTAAATGATACCTAGTTCTCTTTTCATTGAAATTTGGTAAGTTCGAAAATAAACTTATTATTTCTTCTATGCTTTTTCCAGACTTTATTAAATATATACCAATTACCCATCTTGAAATGTGAGGGATATTTTCTCCAGCTAGCATTTTTTCTATTATTTTTTCCATGCATGGTGGAGTAGAAGTATTTGCCTCTCCTCCAGGCTTCCATCTTATTTTTTGATAATTTTCTAATTTTTTATTTATCTCGCTTGCAACTTCTTCAATTTCTTCTTTTATTTCATTTGGTACTTCTACATTCATTTTAGAGCTTATCGTGCTTTTTATTGCTTCCAAAATTATG
>CAZFGC010000013.1:0-1826 GCA_964518285.1 Microcaldota archaeon | reverse complement strand
TTTTGGAATTTTTTTTGGGAGTGTTTTAATATTTAGTTTATTTGGTTTTGGCAAAGAAAGTAAGTTATTCGTAAAAAAAATAGAACAAAAGACGACAAAAAGCTAAGAAAAATAATAATTTTAAAAGTTAACTGTGTTGGCAATCTTATAATATCATTTCTGTGAATTACCAAAAATAGAAAATTTAAACAGGCTTTTAAAATATAATTGAGTTAAAATGATTAAAAAAAGAGTTAAATATCTATTAAATTATCTTGAGTTTATTTTTGGGGTCTATTCTGGATAGTAGTTCTTTTTGTATTATTTCCAAAATTGTCCGAACTAAGTATTACTCTGATTAAAAATTCAGACTTAAAAACCTCCGTCTATTTAACTATTCAATCAAATTCTCTTTTGCTAATTTCATCTTTTTTGCCAATTTCAAGTATTAATCCAGATGATCGATCTTCTACTGAAATCAATGAGGGAGAAACGATAATGACTACTGTTACTGGTTACATTATTGTTGGCTGAAAAACAGATGATACTCTTTGTATTTATAGCTTCTGGACCCAATGCTTGTGAGGAAACTTAATAAAAATGTTATTGCTTGTGCTCGCAAATATCCTTTTGGAACGAAAATGTTGATAGAGGAAAAGATCTATGTATGTGAAGACAGAACGAAGATAAAAAAATACGATGGTGTATTTGATATCCTTTTTAGGATAGAAGAAGAGAGGGAAAGGAGGGGTAAAAGAATATTATCGGTTGCTATACTCAAGTAAGTTTAAAAAATTCTTGCTTCACATCTAGAGGACATTGTTCCAGTATCGATAAAATCTTGGTGGCATTTAGTCAAGGACATTACATGATCAGCATAGTTTCTAAGGTGATAAGGATTCTTTCGATTATTCCAACCCCCGAAATAACAAGCAGCTGCCTCTCTTTCATTTAAATCCGCGCGACAATCCTTTAAATGTAAAGCCGCCCCCAAAACAGCATCGCTAAAATCCCAAGGATCAGCAACTTTCCCTGTTATTTTTTCAATTCGATATTTATAATTATCACTTCCTATCCAATTAAAAGGCATAAGCTGGGCTGGTCCCATTGCTCCTCCCCAACCAAAAGGAACATAACCCGAGGGGCAAGTAATTTTCCCATCAGAATCTACTGAAACTTTATAAGTGACATGATAATTTTTGTTGACACAAGCAGCAATCCAGCAAGACACAGGGGTAGCAAAAGGATCAAGGTTCAAACCCTTCTCTTTATTCAATTCATCAATAATTCTTAAAAATAAAGGCACCCAATCTGGTTTCATAACCCTTGGCCACTTCTGGCCTGTTTTGAATTTTACTCCCATCCCGGTTTTTGGATCTTTTAGAAAACATTGACCAACATCTCTACCAAGAGCTGATTCTTGGGTTAAAATCCCCAACAAAAAAGCGGGTCTAATGCCAGTAATTTTAGAGACATTCTTTGCTACTTCAACCGCCTTTTCATAAGAAGGAGCTTCTCTCACGCCTACTAATTTAAAGATTCTTGTCCTAATTTCAGCTGCTCTTTTTTCCGCCCCCTCTTTTTCTTTAAGATATTTTTGATATTCAGCCTCAGTTAATTTCAAAAGATAATCCGTTTCTTTTTTAATATTTTCGCTTTCTATTTTTTGAAGAGTTTGAATTTTAACAGTTTTCATTAAATTTTCCTTTTTTTCATCTAAAGATTTTTTTTGTTTTTCTAAAGTAATTTTGAGATTTTTAATGTTTTCAAGAGATTCTTGAGTTTTGAAAGCGAGTGTTTCTAAAGCTATTAAATTGTTAAAAAAATCAGAAAGATTTTCTTCAGAA
>CAZFGC010000012.1:0-2008 GCA_964518285.1 Microcaldota archaeon | reverse complement strand
ATATTTTCAATTCCTTTTATTAATATTGGTGAATATTCTACAATGTTCCTTCTTTTGGCATACTCTGTTGTGGTAGCTAGGATTGCGCATCTAAGGGCTTTCTTCCATTCTTTTTTGTTTATTTTTTCGATAATTTTCTTTTCGACTTTAGGTGGATGGGCTCTTCTTCCTTTTACTGCATGCGGAACTATCCTGACGTTTCCTATTCTTCCTTTAGGGAACATTTGCCTAGGGAGCCTAGATATCCCCCTGTTTTTTAAGGTGTGATAAGCTTCTTTTCTCCCTACATATCTCGCAGTAGTCAAAAGGCCAGCCCATATAAAATTTCCTTTGGGTTGAAAAGTTTTACTTTGTTCTGATAAAAATGCCCTTAGTATTAAATCTTCCCTCACTACATTTTCTTTAGTATCGAGTTCAGTTTCACCCAAACTATTTCCATCCAGATCAAAAATTTTTATCTTCAATATTTCACCTAGCATACTAAATTATTTCAATAACATTTGGTTTTACAGAAAATCCACTAGTTTTTCTTAGTAGTAAAAATCTTTTAGGAGGTCCTTGCACAGAGCCTTTTAAGACTAAAAAGTTAGATTTGATTATTCCATAGTGCTTAAATCCTCCTTTGTTCAGTTTTTCTAATTCTTTTTTGAAGTTTTCTTCATTTTTAATGACTGTTTTCAGTATTCTAATATTCCTTTGTGTCCTTCTATGAAAGCCCATTTGTCCTGCCATGGGTACAGTATACATTACATAAGGAGGATGCCATGGTCCAAGAGTTCCTACATGTCTTATTTTTCCAGTTGCTTTCCTCCTTTGCTTGGATACCCCAAATCTTTTAACAGGTCCCTGCCACCCTTTTCCCTTTGTTACTCCAATTACATCAACGAATTCTCCTTCAGAAAGTACTTCTGAAGGGTTGACATTTTTTTCAAAAATTTCTTTTGCATAAGAAATTTGTTCTTCTAAGCCCCCTCCAAGGGGGATTTCAACTATGTCATGATTTTTCTTTCCAAATCCGCACATCTCAGGATGAGTAAAGGCTAAAACAGCAACTCTTGTTATTTCATTTTTTCTTTTTTCAATTTCTTCAACCGACCTACCTTTTGAGTCTTTTTTCATCCCCAATTTCCCGCGAATTTCGGGTTGGGATGAAATTATATCAAACAAAACTTTTTCTCCAGTATAATCTTTTCCGTAACATCTAATTCCAAATATCGTAATTTCCGGAGCTTCAGCTAACGTGACAGGAACAACAATTTCCATACCCTTTGATGGTCCTGGAAGGTCATCTATCATAATACATCTTTTCATACCTACTTTGTAAGCTGGATAGGCAAGGAGACCCTTTTTATTAATAGGATAAAAATGTTTTAGTCTAGGAGTTAGCTCCTTTGCCCTCTTCCTTGGCCTGACAGCCATGGATCCAGCTCTTGGTTTCTGCTTTCTACTCATTTTATCACGTATTAGAAAACGCCGGGAATAGAAACAAAGAGTTTTTAAATTTTTTAAACTTTTCTATATTTGTGATAGAAACGAAAGATATAAAAGATCTTCTTTTTGCTGTAAAATTTCCTTTCACGAAGACTGCTAAGGAATTAATTTCTAGAGAAATTACCATAGATTACGATTTAATGGAGAGGTCAAAAAAAAGAGTTGAAGATTCGATTTTTGGGAAAAAAATAACTCCAACTATCACGAGCGATCCGAATATACTTTTCAGAGAATTATTATCTTTCCCAATATCTAAAATAATAATTTCTCAAATAGATAAAAAATTTAGAAAAAAAGTTGTGGAAAGTTTTGTAAGCGCTGAAGCGAATAGATCTGTAGATTTTTTAAGAAATGAAAAAGAATACTTTGAACTAGACGCAGAAAGAATTTGCAGAGAATTAGGGATAGATAGAAAAGGATATAATATAGATATTTTTTCTTATCTAAAATATGCACCGAACATAGAAAGTTTTTATTTAGAAAATCAAGAAATTTCAAATGGATACGTAATTTTAGA
>CAZFGC010000011.1:0-1537 GCA_964518285.1 Microcaldota archaeon | reverse complement strand
AATAGATAATTTTTTTAGTCAAGTAGTTTATGTTTTGAGAGCTAGTAAAAAACCTGACAAAAGCGATCTACTAGAATATTTAAAAGTTGTTTTGATTGGGATTTTTTTGCTAGGTATAATTGGGTTTTTTATTAGCTTAATTTTCAAGGTGGTGAGTGTATGATTTTTGGAGCTAGAGTTACTTCGGGGCAAGAGCATATAATTTTGGAAGTTATTAACAATAAATTAAAAAAAGGATTTGAAGGAATTTATTCTGTTTTAATTTTTCCAGATATAAAGGGATACATTTTTATAGAAGCTTACGACTTAGCTACTTGCAAAAAATTTGTTCAAGGAATTCCTCATATAAAGGAAGTAATACCTAAGGAAGTTAATATTAACGAAATAATAAATATCGCAAAAATAAAAGCAGAGAAAATGAAGTTTTCTGAAGGGGATATAGTAGAGTTTTTAAGCGGGCCATTTAGAGGGGAAAGAGCAAAAATTATGAAAATAGATGAATCAAAAGATTCTTTGACTGTTGAATTAATAAATGCTCCAGTACCAGTTCCAATAACAACAAAAGCAAGTACTGTAAAATTAATTCAAAAGTCTGAAGAAAAAGAAGAGGATGAAGAATGAAAATCATGGATTTTATTTTTTTAATTTTTTTAATTTCCTTGATTTTTACAATTTTGTTTTTGATTGGATGTACGCAGAATTGCGAAAATTTTCCAAAAGAATACGGACAGAGAGATACTTGTTTCAGGAGAATTGCGATAAGTGAAAAAAACGAGGAAATTTGTGAAAAAATAGAAGATGAACACATGCGAGATTTTTGGTGCTTTAGACACATAGCATACCTAAAGAAAGATTTTAAAATTTGTGAAAGAATAAATAACGAAGAAGCAAGAAAATCGTGCATAAGTATTTTAAAAGGAGAAGAAAAATTTGAGATGGGAATTAGAGAATAGATCATGAAAAATGAAAAAAAGAATGGATGATGAAAGTAAGTGATAGCATGGAAGTAACATTCTCATTTTTAGTAGAAGGAGGAAAGGCGACAAGTGGTCCTCCTATAGGTCCTGCCTTAGGGCCGATGGGAATAAACGTAAAGGAAGTAATAGATGAAATAAATAAAAAAACAAAGGATTTTGAAGGAGTACAATTGCCAATAAAAGTAATAGTAGATAAAAATACGAAGAAATTTAGGATAGAAGTAGGAACTCCCCCAGTTTCTTCGCTTATAAAAAAGGAATTAAATATAGAAAAAGGTTCTGGGACAAGAGATTATGTTGGGGATATTTCGCTTGAGAAAATAATAAAAATTGCAAAGATGAAAGGAGAGTTGAAAAAGAGTTATATCCTTCAAATAATAGGAACGTGCAAATCAATGGGAATAAAAGTTGAAGGAGAAGACCCTAAGGTAATAATTAGAAAAATAAAAAAAGGGGTTTATGATGATAAACTTAAAGAAATCGAGGGAATTAAAGAAACTGAAAAGTAGTGTATTTTTATTTGTATTTTTATTTTTTTTATTTCTTCCCATATTTTTTTC
>CAZFGC010000010.1:0-1879 GCA_964518285.1 Microcaldota archaeon | reverse complement strand
AGAGGACAAACGGGCCAGGCTTAGGACCTGGTGGCGTAGTGCCTACGTGAGTTCGAATCTCACCCCCTGCAAATGAAAATAGGAGTTCTAAGCGATTCTCATGGAAATATTGAAAACTTAAAAAGAGCTTTAGAAATTTTAAGAAAAGAAAATGTAAAATTTATTGTTCATTTAGGTGATAATTATTCTGATTGTGAAGGATTTCTTATAAATTTGAGAGTTCCTGGAGTTTATGATGAAGAATACTCTAATAAAACTATAAAGCATAGAATTATAAAAGAATCTTGTGGGAAAAAGTTTCTTTTTACACATACTAACTTCTCTCACGAAAACGACTTCGAAAATGACATAAAACCCGAAAAACTACTTGAGGAAAAGAAAATTGATTTTTTAGTGTTCGGCCATACTCACATTCCTGAAATAAAAAAAGAAATTGTTAACGGTAAAGAAGTTATATTTTTAAATCCAGGACATTTAAAAAATTCTGATAAGAAAGGGTATCCTCCAACATTCGCCATAATTGAATTAAACGAAAAATGTGTAATAAAGATTTTGAAATTAAATACTGAAATTTTTACTCAATTGCTTCTCTAATTTTCTTGTAAACAATTACTATAATTATAACAATAACGATTATTCCTATAATTATCACTGGATTAAAGCCAATATCTATAGTTATCTCTTTTCTGCCTTTTTCGACGTCTTTCCTTGAGGTATAATTACCTAAATATTCGTTTTTATTTCCTTGCTCATCTATCGCCAAAATTTCAAATTCAAAATCGTTTCCTCTTGCTGGAATTGTAACTTCATAAGTGTCCTTTCCAGATAAATAGGCTTTCTGTGTGATTTTACTACCATTCAAAAATCTATATGTCACGGATACGTTCTTTATTTTAGAAGAGTATTTTCCTGGGTCAAAAATATTTGCACTAATTTTTACGTTTTTTTCCTTTGTTTCTGAAATTCTAACATTTCTTATTTCAGGAGGTGATAAATCAACATAAATCTCTAAAAGATCTGAATTAATTTTCTGCTCTATTTCTTTACTTTTATTTCCTACAACAATTGAAAATTTTGCACTTGTATATGGAAACTTTTCTATCATTCCTTCTTTATCTTTTTCAACATAAGTCATAAGATTTTCTACTATTACTTTTCCACTTATCCTGTTTCCATTTTCATCATAAAGAATGATCTTTAAATCATAAACTGGTAAGGATATTGTTATTTCTTCATCTCCTCTTATCAGCACTTTCGTAGCCTTTGATATATCACCAAAATATACTTCGATTGGTATTTCTTTTCCGATCGGTAGAATTATGTTTGCGGTTCCAGCCGCATCAGTATAGTACTTTTCACCGAAAATTACTAGATACGAAAATGGAAGTGTTGAATTATTATATCCTACTACTCTTACTTTTAGTCTAGCAGCTTCCAAAAAGAACGAATAATCCTTCTTTTCTCCAACTATTGCTACTTTGGATTTAGTAATGTCAAAGTATTTTACATTTATTATATATGCTCTCTCTACGCAAGGAGAAGGCTCATCTACCATATTCATAAAATAGAAGTTTAAGTATCCGGTCTCATTAGTTTGTTTTACTATTGTGTCATGTTTATCACAAGAAGTTGATTGATAAACTATGGATACCGTAGCATTTTTTATTGGCCTACCAACATGGTCCCCAACGTAAACAGTAATGTTTTCATACCACCAAGAAAATACTAAACTTGTTATTATAAAAATCGATAATATATACTTCTTCACGCTTTTTTCCATATTTTATTTTTTATCGATAAGTTTAAATTATTAATTTTAAGATTTAATTGTTAATTTTAAGATCTCGCTGTTATAAGATTTCGTTGTCTTCCAATTTTT
>CAZFGC010000009.1:0-3004 GCA_964518285.1 Microcaldota archaeon | reverse complement strand
AAAAAAAGAAAAGGGAAAGAAAGAGGATGTAATTGAAAAGCTAGAAACTGAAGCACATAAAATTTTTGAAGAGTTCAAAGAGTACAGCGTAGCAGAATTTTTCAAGAAAAATAGGCAGATGCTAGGATTTTCTGGAAAAGTTAGAAGCTTAACTACAGTTATTCACGAAGGAGTGACTAATAGCTTGGATGCATGCGAAGAAGCAAGAATATTACCAAATATATATGTAAAAATTGAAGAGGCAAATAATCACTTAAAAGTATACATGGAAGATAATGGGCCTGGTATACCAAAGGAATATGTTGGGAGAGCTCTTGGAAGAATGCTTGCTGGAACAAAGTTTTTAAGATTCCAACAGTCTAGGGGACAACAAGGAATAGGAATAAGTGGTGCTATTTTATTTTCTCAGATTACAACTGGAAAATTAATTCATATTCGTTCAGGGATCGGAGATGGGAAAGTTTATGAGTGTGATTTAGCTATAGATGTAAAAACAAATACGCCAAAGATATCAAATTTTGTTGAATATCCTGGAAACTTTAGAGGTTTAGGAATATCAGCAGAGTACGCTGAAGTTAAATATGACAGAAGCGAGTATTCTCCTTTAGAATATCTTAAAGCTACAGCTATGGCAAATCCTCATGCACAAATAACGTTCGTAGGTCCTGATGGTGAAAGAGTAATATTTAAGAGATCTTCTAACGTAATTCCTAAAAAACCAACTGCAGTAAAGCCGCACCCGCTTGGAATAACAACAGATGATTTGATTTCTTATGCCCATCATTCTAAAGAGAGAAAACTTTCATCGTTTTTAATTCAAAATTTTTCTAGGGTAAGTGAGCAGAAAGTTAATGAGCTAAAGCTTCTTTGCCCTAGCATAAATTTTGAAAAGATGCCGCGAGAGCTTAAGTGGGAAGAAGCTGAGCAGCTAGTTGAAGCATTTAAAAAAATAAAATGGATTGCGCCTAGTAGCGAAGCTCTCATACCAATAGGAGAGAAACAAATTGAAGAGAGTTTAAAGAATCTTCTTAATCCAGAGTTCATTTCTGTAAGGGAAAGGCCACCAAAAGTCTATAGAGGAGGAGTTCCATTTTTAGTTGAAGTTGCAATTTGCTATGGTGGGAGGTGTGGGAGACAAGGTAAAGAAGGACCAGAGCTCGATATAAAGAGGTTTGCAAATAGAGCACCCTTATTGTTTGACGCTGGAGGGTGCGCAATAACAGAAGCAGTTAAGAGCATAGATTGGAACAGATACGGCTTGAAGGACATCGAGCATATGCCTGTAACTTTATTTGTAAATTTCGTCAGCGTATTTGTTCCTTACACTGGTGCAGGAAAAACAGCAATAGCTAGCGAAGAAGAAGTTATCGATGAAATTAGATATGCAATAATGGAGGTTGCAAGAGATCTTGGAAATTATATTTCAGGGAAAATTAGAGACAAAATTAGAGAAGAAAGGAAAAAAGCGATAATGAGATACATAAAGCAAATTTCCGAAGATATTTCGTATTTGTCTGAAGAAGGAAAGCCAGGAGAGATCGAAAAAATGCTTTTGGAAATTGTAGAAAAGAAATATAAGAAAAAGTTGGAATGATGGATAATGGTAAGGGGTGAAAATTTGGAAAAAAAGGAGGAAGATAAAGTTTTGCCAAAGCTGAAATCCTTGGGAAAAAATCTCCTGAACGAAATAAAATCTGGTACCTCACCTACTCTTGAATTTTTAGCTAGAGGACTTGATAATGTTATCTATGATGAGAAAAATAAAATATTAGTCCTTGGGAACAGGAAAGAAAAGAGAGTTTTTCTTAGCGCTTCTCAAGCAAAAAAATTCATGCAGACAGTAGCAGTAGCTGCAAAATGCAAGAAATTCAAAGAAGAAAATCTTCATACTAGTATAAGAGGTCTATTTTACCAATTGAAGTTTACGTTAGGAGAGGATATAGAGGAAGATTTGTTTGAAGAACAAACAGAATCGAACCAGATAGTGGAGGATTTAGAAGTTCTTCTTGGAACAAAAAGAGAAGATTTGAATCTCTCTACTGATAGAAAAGGAGTTGTTGCAGGACCTCTTATAATTAAAGATAAATTTGCAGGAACAACAACAACTATAGATTGTACTAAAATGGGAAGGTCCGGATGGATGATCCCAAGCGATGTTGATAATGGTATGGAATTTGTCAAGTGCGAAGCTGACTATGTGCTTGTTGTAGAGAAAGATGCTCTTTGGCAACGTCTTAATGAAGATCAGTTCTGGAAAAAAGAAAATTGTATCCTCATAACACCTAAAGGTCAAGCTAGCAGAGGATGTAGGAGATTGATAAGAAAACTTGCAGATATGAAATTACCAATTTATGGTCTCATGGATTGTGATGCTTGGGGTTGGTATATTTATTGGACGATAAAAACAGGAAGTATGAATCTCGCATACATTGGAAGTGAAATATCAACTCCAGAAATAAAATTCATTGGAGTAACTATGAAAGATATAGAGAAATATCCTTTCCTTAAAAAATTAACAATCAAGGCAAAAGATGTTGACATAAAAAGAGCAGAAGAAATGCTTTCTTATCCTTGGATCTCAATGCATAAAGAATGGGTGGAAGAACTGAAAAAAGTGATTGAAACTAAGAAAAAGCTCGAACAGGACGCACTTCAGGGACCGAGGCTTACTTTTGTAGGGGATTATATAAAAGAAAAAATAGAAAATAAAGAATTCTTACCATAGTGATAAATTGATAGAACTAGTTGGATTTTTAGGAATGCTGTTTGTGGTTATTGCATGGGTTCCTCAAACACTGAGGACAATTAGAACAAAAAAAGTTGGAATTCACCCTAAATTTCTTTGGATTTATCTTCTGGGAAGTGCACTTCTTACAATTTATGCAATTTTAATCTTTGATCTCGTTTTCATTCTTTTAAATGGAACAGCGACAAGTTTTAGTATAATCAATATATATTATCATTACAAATATTCGGGCCGAAAAAATAGAGAAAGATAAAAAGA
>CAZFGC010000008.1:0-1894 GCA_964518285.1 Microcaldota archaeon | reverse complement strand
GTTGTTGGGAATTACAGCACCTATTGCCTTTTCAACAATTATCTTTGCTTCTGATATTAAAAGCGAAGTTTATAGGGTAATCTTTCCTGGTTTTTTAAGATGGGATAATTGGTTAAAAATGCTTTTAGTTTGGTCTTTTTTAATTGTACCGATGTGTTTTATTTTTTATATGGGCGAAAAAATACAGGCAGGATTTGATCAATCAGAAATAGGAACTCAAATAAAAAATATGATTTCTGAAATGACATATCCGGCTACCTCTTCAGAAGGAAGTGAATACCTTTCTCAAGCTATTAATAACGTATTAAAAATTTTTTCCAGCTTAAGCACTGTAGTGGTTTTATTTATATTTTATACAATAGCTTTTGCTGAAGTTAAACAAGCGATAAAAGAACAAGTTGCACAAATTGTCGATAACTTATCAAAAGGTGGGGTTGCATTTGGAAGTCTTACTGGATTAACTTTAGGAATGGGTGCTTCTGCTATTGGTCTTACCGGTGCATTAACTAGCGGAATTCTTAGTGGACTCGGAGCAGTAAATTTAGGTCGTTATATTGCTAAATCAAGTACCTTTGCTACTAAAGGAATATCTTTATTAGGTGGTGCTAGGGCCCAAAAAATAAGCCAAGGTATTTTATCAACCTCTGAAAAAATAAAAGCGCGCACTGAAAGCGCTGTTAAAAAAATAAGAACAAAAGCAGGGTTAAGAGAAATAGGTGAAAAAATGATGACTGGAATCACAACTGGTTCTGGAGCTATTACTGGAAGTGCCTTAGGGTTTTTATTGGGAGGCCCTTTTGGAGCAATCGTAGGAGCAGCTCTAGGCGGAAGAGCTTTTCATCAACTAGGAAAAAGTAAAAAAATTGGAGGAATCATCAAAAGAATATCAACAGGGGCAGCTGCAGGAGCAGTAACAGGATCAATATTTGGGCCTTTTGGTACAATTTCTGGTTTATTTTTAGGCGCTGGATTTTCAACAATTGCGCCTTATTTCCAACCTTATTTCCAGAGAAAAAAAGTTAAAGTTAACTCTTTAGAAATCTCTGAAAGAGAAAAACTCCAAAGGGGTAGCTCAACTTATCAAAATTATAGTAGAGACCAAGTAAAAGCAGTCTTAACCGATCCTCGGGCAAATTTTGCTCAAAAATTTGGAGCCTTTATGCGTTTAACCGCACCTCAAAATGAAAGAGGTTTAGAACTTCAACCAACTGAAGAGGAAAAAAACAACTTACGAGCTTCTGCTTCTTTATTACTTACTGATAAATCTAAGTTTAAAGATGCCTCGCGGGAAGAATTGGCTCAAGCAGTAAAAGTATTAACAGAAAGCGACAAACCCTTAACCTCAGAAGAAATTAAAGGAATTAAAAAAGCATTAAAATATATTGATTTAGATCCTCACCAACCAGAAGATTTGCGATTTATTGAAAAACTTGTTGCTAAGGCTCCTGCAAGTTTATCAAGTAATTTTAATATCTCTACCAACTACGCTACCCAATTAAGTAGAAAACAAGGTACTTTAACCCAACTACCAATTAAAGAAATCGAAGAAATTTTTGATGAATTAAAACTCGATGACTTAAAAACAATTTTAGAACAAGGCGAAAAAGCCCAAAAAGCAAAAGTAATTGAGTTGATGCTGAGAGAAAAATTTAATATTGAAGTCAGACCTGATATTGATGTTGATTTTATAGAAAGAGCACCACAAAGCGCGGATTCAATTTTTAATGCTCTCCATCTTAAATTAATATCTAAAGATCCAAAAAACATCTTAGAAAGTTTGGAAAATAGATTAAAAGAACAAGGTTTATCTCATAAAGAAAGAAAGGAAGAAATCCAAAAAATGGCTGAGCTTTGGAATAAAATATTAGAGGTCACTCATATTTAAATTTCTATA
>CAZFGC010000007.1:0-5132 GCA_964518285.1 Microcaldota archaeon | reverse complement strand
CAACTTGGAAAAAAATTAAGAGAAAAAAACCCCTCAATACTTGCAGAAAAAATAATTAAAACTATAAAACACTCTAATCCTAAGCAAAAAATAATCGTCATCGATTCTATAAGAAATCCTTACGAAGTAAAAAAGCTAAGAGAACTCAAAAATTTTTATTTATTTTTCATAGATGCCCCCATAAAAATTAGATACTTACGAGCCATAAAAAGAAAAAGAGAAAAAGAAGAAAAACTAACTTTCAAGATGTTCAAAAAACTCGAAAAGCTTGAAATGAAGAAGAACCCAAAACCATACGAACAAGATTTAACTTCTTGTAAAAAATTATCTGACTTTATAATAATAAACGATAAAGATTTTAATTCATTTTACAAAAAAATTGATAAATTAATTTCAGTGATAAAATGAAGTTCTATGCAGTAAAAGTGAAAAAAGACATCGCCGAAGAAAAAAGAAGAGAACTAATAAAAAAAGGTTTGCTTTTGCCCGCAAAAGTAAAGAAAAATGAAAGGTTTGTTTACTTTCCAGTGAAGAAAAAAATTAAGGGGTCTATTTTAATGGATTTTGAGCTAGAAGAAAGAAAAGTTTTAGATGTCCCTTTTGAGATAATTGGCGACATTGCAATTTTCGAATTAAGAGAAAACAAAAGTAAAGAGGAAAAAATAAAAATTGCGAAAGATATAATGGAAGTTCACAAGAACGTTAGGAGTGTTTTTTGCAAGGCTGGAGGGGTGAAGGGGGTTTTTAGGACTAGGAAATTAGAATTTGTTTATGGGGAGAATAGAAGTGAGACAATTCATAAAGAGACTGGGTGTGTTTTTAAGCTAGATGTGAAGAGGGTTTATTTTTCTCCTAGGTTGCAATATGAAAGAGCTAGAATTGCGAAGCAAATAAAAAATTATGAGAAAATTTTTGTACCGTTTGCGGGGGTCGGACCATTTCCAATAGTAATTGCGAAGCTAAATAAAGATAAAAATATTGAAATTTATGCTAATGAATTAAATCCAGTAGCATTTAAATATTTAAAAGAAAACGTAAAGCTAAATAAAGTAAAAGTTAATTTAATTTATGGTGATGCGAAGAAAAAATTAAAAGTAAAAAAATTCAAAAAATTTGCAGATAGAATAATAATGCCGATTCCAATGAGTTCTGAATCATTTTTAGATATTCCTTTTTACCTAGGGAGGAAGGGTTGCATAGTTCATTTTTATCATTTTTCTAGGTGTGCAGAGGAGACCATAAGGTTAATAAAAAATTTTGCAAGGAAAAAGAGGAGAAAGATTGAGATAATTTTTTCAAGAGAAGTAAGGGGATATTCAAAAGAAATTTCTGAATTCGTAGTTGACTTCAAAATTTTATAGTTACTTCAAAATTTTTCCAGTTTTCATAGACCAAAGAAGTAAATCAAGTTCATCTATACTTATTCCTATTTTCTTCGAAAATTTTTTCATTTCCTTTTCAATTTCTAAGTATTTTTTTCTAGTTTTTGGGGGCTCTTTAGAATTTATTCCTAGTTCGCGGAGAGAATTAATTATATGCCTATCAAGAATTGCAATATTTCTATATCCTATATTTCTCAAGAAATGACTTGCTTCTTTATATCCAAGCCCTTTTATGTTTTTTACAAGGAAATCTCTAGCTTCATAAGCGTCTTTTGGAATTTTATCAAGAAGATCGATTTTTTCTCTAGCTTCAACTATGTACTTTGCTTTTTTCTTATGAAATCTACAAACTTTCCTTAAAAAAGATGATAATTCTTTATAGCTTGCATTCAATAAAAAAGATCTATTTTTTTCATTCACTTTTTCATATACTTTTTCCGCTTTGCTCATCGGTGTGCAAAGACAAAAACAAAGCTCAATGAATCTATCTTCAGCAGAATCTTTTTTCAATTCTTTCAATCTTTTTTTTATTTCTTTTTTCTTCTTTTTATATTCATCGATAAGCGTAGGGAAATTAATAAACAAACTACCGCCCTAGTGGGCCCGCTGGGAATCGAACCCAGAATCTTCGCCTCGTAAGGGCGACGTCTTAACCATTCGACTACAGGCCCTATGGATTCATTTTTTCTATTCCAGACTTTTCACATATCTTTTTGATTAAATTCTTCTTATCACTAACTTCTCCTAGAATCTTACCTATTAATTCATATCTTGCTATTTTCTTTATAAGATATTTTTCATCCCTCTCTCCGAAAAATGTTTTTACCTTTCCAACAAAACTTTTATCTTTTTTTACATGTTCTAAATTTTTTTTAACTTTTTGCAATTCTTCTTTTAGTGCGTCTATGGCATATCCGTAACTAAGCGATGTATGTAGCGTTATCTCCCATTCTTTATCAACCTTCGTTGAATTTAATGCAATAGTTGCAATTATTCTTTCTGGTGGTACGTTATATTTCTTACTTAGCTTTGCTATGAACATCTTTTCTTCGCTAGTAAATCCACATTTCTTTGTATATTTATCCAATTGCTTCATCCATTCTGGAAACATTTGTATTTCAGCGTATGGCATATGGACCCGGCGGGATTCGAACCCGCAGCCTTCCCCACGCCAAAGGGACGATCTACCATTGATCTACGGGCCCTCAATAGTACGACAAACTAAGTGATAAAATACAGAGAAAAAATAAAGTAAACAAAAAATAAAAATTTTTCCAAAATTAGTTGCTTGATTAATTATTGATTATTTTGTCGGGTTATTCTGCAGGGGTTAAAAAAACTATGCTGTCTCCTCTCACTAGCATTCTTCCAAGTTTTCTTTTTATTTCTCCATTTTCAAGCTGCTCCGCATTTTCTAAAACTATGTTCATATGTACGTCATAAGCAGTCATTATTCCTCTTATTTCCGTTCCTCCCTTTAACTTTATCATCACTGGCTTGTTCAACGAACTATCCAATATATTAAAAGGTCTATTTTCCATCGAATGAAAAAAACCAATAACTATAAAAATCTATCTATGCCTTGCCATACCTTCTTTTTAACTTCCCTAATCCCCTCGTATTTTTCACTTACTTTCAGTCTTACTGTGTTATTTTTAATCTTCATAAGATGCGCTAAAAACTTTCCATCTTTTAGAATTAGAATCTCTCTTTCATTCTTATTAACTTTTTCTAGAACTTCTACTTTCTTGTTTTTGTAAATTGTTTTGTATCCATCTTTTTTTGCCAAAATCTCTTCGTATAAAGGAGAGAGATAATTTATCCTAGATACAGAACCGCCTCTCTACCACTTCTACCATTTTCCCACACTAGTATTATAAAAAATATCATTTTATATTTCTTTCCTTTTTAAGAAGATTATGAAGGCAAATGGGAAACATCATTTACTTTATCCCATGACTACTTTTCTAATTACTTCAAGATACAAGGATAAAAACAACGTAATGACTGCTAATTGGGTAATGCCAGCATCGTTTAATCCATTTCTTGTAGCTGTAGCTATTGGTAAAAGTAGATATACTTATGAACTAATAAAGAAAAGCAAATACTTTGGTATCGCAGTTCCACCATATGAAATGAAAAATATTGTGTTAAGCTGTGGTAGCGAAAGCGGCAAAAACATAAACAAATTTGAAAGATATAAGATTAAATTTGAAATAGACGAAGTTCCTATAATAAAGGGATGCGATAATTTAATTTGTAAAGTAAGAAATGAAATAGAAACAGGAGACCATGTAATTTTTATCGGTGAAGTCATCAAAATTTATGAAGAAAGAAAAGACAAGAAAATCGTTTATACTGGAGAAGATTTTATTCAGGTGTAGGCTTTTTTCTCTTTTTGCTATAAATATATCCTCCGATTATTCCTAAAGTTATGCAAGTCACTAAATTGAAAATGAATCTATTTCTCAAAGTTATCAAATTTATTTCTATATCAAAACCACTTAAAAGCATAATTAGATCTCCATATTCTCCAAATATGGATCTAAAAAATAAAAAGAACCATTCAGAGAAAAATCCAGCTATAATTAACAAAATTAATCCGCCAAAGAAAGATCCGAAAAATCCTGAAAGAAAACCTATTATGATGGAATCTTTTTCCTCAACTTCTTCATCGTTCAAAAATTCATAAATAAAAACTGCTAGATGTCCTCCTAGAAGAAATATTGGAAAAAAGATATTTAAAAGCGGAAATCCTGAAAGTATTCCTATTACAATCCCTCCTAACAAGCAGGGTGTGAGTGCTTTAAAAAACGAAACCATTTTATCAGTACTCAAGACCTATATCATCGCTTTCGCTCATCACTCATATCTATCATCATCAAAAATTTATTCTTTGGAAAATTTAAAAATTTATCCAAATATTCCACCAAAACCAGAAACTGAATCTTCCCTCTCTTTCTTTATTTCTTCTATTATTTCTCTCTCTTTTTCTTCACTTTCTCTTTTGAAGCTTTGAATTTCTTTTAGTTTTTCTTCTGCAAATTTAAAAAATTCTTCATCAGCATTTATGTAAAGATAAATTCTATCTTTTTCTTTAATCACGTATTCCACTCTAGCAAACGATAACTTATCATATGGGTTTTCCGAAAGGATTTTTTCTAACTTTCCTTTCTCATTTTTTTCAATAGAATAAACTCTTTCCAAACTTTCACCTCATGCTTCAATAAATTTATCCCCTGATAGATGCAGTAGTTTTTTCTTTTCAAAAAATTTTTCATCCACATATGATTTTAAAACCTTTGCCAAAAACACATAACATTCTCCTCCGTCTATCCTCTTCGTTACTTTACATTCTATATGACCTATACATTCTTTTATTATTTTTGGCTTAACAGCCATTGAGTCTGCATACGTCAAGCCAGCAAGTTTAGCTTTATCTATTTTTTCTCCAGATTTTTTTCCACAAATTAAAACTTTATTTCTCAACGAACTATCCGGAATATTAATCGTAAATTCTTTTGTTTTTGAAATTTGTTTAGCAGTAAATGAATTTTTATCGATACAAACCAAAAGAAGAGGTGGTTCTTCGCTCACAGGAGTCAACCATGCACAAGCCATTACATTATCTTTTTTCCATTTTGAACAAACTAAGACTGTAAGCTTTGGATGGAGAATTTTATAAAATCCTTCCTTAATTTCCATCATAAAAGAAATTAGAAAAAGTTTTTAAAATTCTTCTTTATTTTT
>CAZFGC010000006.1:0-2680 GCA_964518285.1 Microcaldota archaeon | reverse complement strand
ATTTCCATTAATAAAGAGATAAAACGATGAGATCATTCCTATTAAAGCAAATCCAACATGCGCTGCATATTTTACGATGTGTAAATAAAAATATCCGCTAGACAAAAAATAAGCAATTAAAAAAATCGTAGTACCTCCAATTAAAAAAGAAACGATAAACTTTTTAGCATGGTCTTTATTGGTCATACATAAATAAATGAATGTTGCCAATGGGGCAGTTATAGAATCTTGTTTTGTAAAAAATGCGACCAGAAATATAATTACGCTAGCGTAAAGATTCACAACCTGTTTATTCTTTATGTATTTAACTACAAAGTAAATTCCAAGCACTATAAAAAATAAAGCTAGGAGATCTGGCTTAAAAAGAATTCCCCAGTAAAAGGTAATGTTAGAAGTAAATAATAGCAGTCCTGCCATCATTGATACATTCCTTCTTTTAGTTATCGTGAAAACTATTTTATAAACCAAAAAGCTAACTAACAATGAACAAATAATGGATATAAGCCTTCCAAAGAAAAGCGATTTTCCAAATAATGAAATAAACGTTGCACTAATAAGATAATATATAGGAGCATATGGAACCACATTGAATGGTTCTTTTGTTATATCAGAATAAAGCGTCCCTGTTTCTGAAAATATTATTGTATTTGCATATACCACTGATTCTGCATAATCTAATGTATATTTTCCCTGAACTGCGGTGAATGCAAAAGATAAAAAAAGAAGCAAATTAAATGTTAAAAGGCATATCAGGATAAATAACAGAAAATCAGATAAACTATCGATCTTTCTTAACATAAGCCTAATTCTTTTACTTTCAAATATTTCCATATTTTACGAACGAATAAAGAAAAAATAAAAACGTTACTAAAATCTATGGATAAAATATCAAAAATATCTATCATTATTCCAACTTACAACGAAGCTGGGAATATAGCTTCATTGATTGATAGATTAGAAAAAATCCTAAGCGAAGTAACCGAAGTCGAAGTAAACAAAGTAAGTGAAATAAATAAAAACAAAACAAATGAAATAAATAAAATAGAAAATGAAATTATTGTTATAGATGACTCATCTCCTGATGGAACTTCTAAAATAATTGAAAAATTAGCAAGAAAATATTCTAATCTACAATTAATAAAAAGAGAGAAAAAGTTTGGGTTGGGGTCTGCCTATCAAAAAGGAGTGAGTGTAAGTTCTGGGGATATTATAGTAACTATGGATGCGGACCTTTCTCATGACCCTAGAGTAATAAAAGAATTTATTAAAAAAATTTCTGAGGGATACGAAGTAGTTATAGGATCTAGATATATTTATAGGGGTTCAATAGTTGGATGGAATCTTTACAGAAAAATGATCAGTAGACTTGCTAACATTATAGCACGCCTTTTACTTGGACTCAAAATAAGGGATGTAACTTCAGGATATAGATGTTATACAAAAAAGGCTATAGAAAAAATTGGCTTTTCTAAAATTAAATCATCTGGATATTCTTTTCTGCTAGAGAGTGTTTTTATTGCAGAAAGGGTCGGACTGAAGTGCCTATAATATTCAAGGAGAGAGCGGTAGGTAGTTCTAAATTAGGGGTGAAAGAACAAATCAAATTTTTAATAACTTTAATAAGTAAATGGGTGTTGTAAAGTAAGGTAAATTTTTATTTTTATCTAATTTTATTTATGGAAACTTTTGTAATTAAGACAAATAAAAAGAATGAAGTTGTAGATATAACAAATGAAGTAAAAAATTGTGTGCGAAGAATTTGTGAAAAGGAAAAAATAAAAGAAGGTGTATGCGTGGTTTATGTTCCGCATGCTACTGCAGCTGTGACTATAAATGAAAATTACGACCCTGCTGTTTGTGAAGATTTTTTGAACTTTCTTTCAAAGCTTGTTCCTGAGGGAGTTTGGAAACATGATAGAATAGATTATAATGGAGCTGCACATATTAAAAGTGCGATCATTGGTCCATCAGTATCTATACCTATCAAAGACTCTTCTCTTATGCTAGGTACTTGGCAAGGAATTATGCTTTGTGAATTCGATGGACCAAGAGAAAGAAGAGTTATCGTAGTCTGTAGATAGATAGATAAATTAAATAGATAAATTAGACAAGGATATGAACGTTTCCTATCCTTACATTTTTAAGGCCAGAGGCTTTTGCTATTTTCATATAATTCAGCGCATCCTTACGCGTGGTCAATGGGAGGTCTGACATTTCAAAATTTGGAAAAAATGCAAGTAAGGAATATGGGATATTTTCATCTATGCTTGCGATGAATTTCGTTATGTTTTTTATTTCTTCTTCATCAATGTATCCTGGAACCATTAATGTTGAAGCTGAAAGAAAAGGGGGTTTCCTATCTTTCACGTATTCCCCAAGAATTTCAAAATTCTTTAACGTTGTTTTATTACTTACCCCGGTTATAGCTTTGCTTAAATTTTCATCCCAGAATTTTAAGTCGAACTTTTGTGTCCCTCCAGACTCAAATCCTATTTCAGCAAAGCTCTTTAGTATGTTTGAATTTGCGTTTCCATTTGTCTCTAAACAAAATCTCAAGATTTTTCCTCTAAATTTTTCTTTCATTTTTCTGCAAATTCTTATTATTTTATCAAGCTGAGGTGAAGGGTCTCCTCCAAAGAAAGATATACAAGATGTCTTTTCTTCTATAGAATTTAGAATT
>CAZFGC010000005.1:0-4292 GCA_964518285.1 Microcaldota archaeon | reverse complement strand
GAACAAAGATCCAACCTTTGTATGGGATTTTCCAAGCGATATATACGCCGAATTTAGTATTATCCCCCCACTTTTTAAGTTCGTAGTATTTCATTTTAGGTATTTTTATTATTTTTTCTTTCCAACTTTTGCATTCTATGCAATATCCTTTTCCATTTTTAATTGCTATTATATCAGGAGAATCATTTAAACCGCTACCAGCAGATCTAATTACAGAATAACCATTATCTGAAAATATCTTCACTAGTTCTCGCTCCCCCCTAGCCCCTTTTCCATACTTATACATGATCAAAATCTTCTAGTAAAGTTTTTAAATTTAAGTTATTAGTTTAAATCGTTAGTTTAAATCAATTGAATAACTTGATATCTAAAAGTTAGTTCAAGTGATTTTATGGAAGAAGAAAAAGTTTATCTCCCAAGAGGAAAAAGAGAGATGTCAATATTAGAAAGAAAGTTAGAAGAAATTAAGGTAGGAGAAATAATGCATAAAGGATTAATAGTGGTTGATAGCAATGAAAGTATAGAAAATGCTGCAAAATTAATGAAAGAAAATAAAATCGGATCCGTAATAGTAATGGAAAAGGGAAAAGGCGTTGGAATTGTGACAGAAAGGGATATAGTAAGAAGAGTAGTTTCTGTAGGATTATCTACTAAGCAGAAAGTTAAAAAAATTATGTCAACCCCTCTTAGAACTATAAAGGAAGATAGCAGCATAAATAAAGCTATCTCAGTGATGAGAAAATATAAAATAAAAAAATTACCAGTAACGGACAAAAAGGGAAGGTTAATAGGAATAATAACAGAGACAGAGATATTACATACTTTGCCCGGGGTGGTGGATATATTATTAGAGTTTTCTAATATTTCTAAGTCTCAGCTAACAACAGAGGGAATAGGAATTTGCGACAAATGTGGTCTTTATTCAGAAAGTTTGACGAGCGTTGGAGGACAGCTAATTTGTGAAGAGTGCCTTGCAGAAGAAGAAGGATAAGAGAAAAATAAGGATAAGAGAAAAATAGTGATCTAATGGATAAAAGTGAGAGAAAGTTAGTTATGCTTGAAAGACTAGTAGAAATGCTAAAGGACAAAATAGTTTTAGTAGAAGGAAAGAACGATGAAGCAGCAGTACAGCTATTAGGATGCAAGAGAATAGTGAGAGTTTCTTCTAAAAAAGTAGACACAGTAATAAAAGAAATAGAAAGAATTAAAAATTTTGAAGGAGATAACGAAATTGTAATACTTACAGATTTTGATGAAAATGGGGAAAGGATGGCAAATTTCTATTCAGAGTATCTTAGGTCATATTTTCGCATATCTAACCTAAGAAAAAATGTCAGAGAAATATTTGGATTAGTAAAAATCGAAGAATTGAATAGAGAAAAATTAGAAAATTTGAGAGGTGATTCTCATGGGAAAGGTATATTTAGATACCGTAAAATACATAATTTACGCGAGAGTAGAAATAAATGGATTGGTAGAGAAACCTGATGTTATAGGTGCAATATTCGGTCAGACTGAAGGACTGATAGGTGAGGAATTAGATTTAAGAGAACTTCAAAAAAATGGAAGGATAGGAAGAATAGAAGTAAACTTGCATTCCAAAGGAGGAAAAACAGTTGGAGAAGTTATGATACCTTCTTCTTTAGATGTGGTAGATACTTCAGTAATAGCAGCAGCTATTGAAACTGTTGAAAGAGTAGGACCTTGTGAAGCTAAGTTTAGTGTGTTAAAAGTTGAGGATGTAAGAAATGTCAAAAGAAAAATAGTTGTTGAAAGAGCAAAAGAAATAGTTAAAAAACTTCTTTCGACGGAAATACCAGAAAGTAGAGAGATTACAGAGCTTGTAAGAAATGAAGTGAAAAAAGAGGAAATAACTACTTATGGGCCTGAGAAACTTCCTGCAGGGCCAAATATAGATGCGTACGATGAAATAATTTTAGTAGAAGGAAGAGCAGACGTAATAAATTTACTTAAGAATGGAATAAATAATGTAATAGCTGTAGGAGGTGTAGATACTAAAGTCCCAGAATCTATAGTAAATTTATCAAAAAAGAAAACAATAACTTTGTTTGTGGATGGAGATAGAGGAGGAGAACTAATTTTTAAGAACTTAATAAATCAAATAGAAATAGATTATCTTGCAAGGGCACCAACGGGTAGCGAAGTAGAAGAGCTATCTAGGAAGGAAATAATAAAGGCTTTAAGATTAAAAATACCAGTACAACAAATAATTGCTAGAAAAGAAGAAAGATATGAAATAGAAGTACCAGTTATGGAAGAAATGAAGGAAGAAAAAAAGGAAAAAGCTAGAGGAGCGGAAAAAATTGAGGTTGGAAGGGAAATATTAAAAGAAATACAAGAAACTTCTGACGTCGAAAAAGAAATTAAAGCTAGAGAAATAAAATTATTTCTTTTTGATGTTCTTAAGAGTATGGAAGGATCTCTTAGCGCAAAACTTTTTGATAGCGACTTAAATCTAATAAAAGAAGTTCCTGTGAAGGAAGTTACTGAAAATTTAGATGGAGTATATGCTATCGTTTTGGATGGAATTATAACTCAAAGATTACTAGATCTTGCAGAAGCTAAAAATGTGAAAGTAATTGTAGGGGTAAATAAAGGAAATATATTTAGAGTTCCAAAGGAAATTAAGATTTATTCGTTGAATGAATGATGAATGGAAAATGAATGATGAATGGAAAAATAAGTAAAAAAAGCATAGAGTAATAAATAAAAATAAAAAACTTTTGAATTATATTATGGAAAGTACAAAGGATTTAAAAATACCGACAAATTTGATAGATCAAATAATAGGCCAAGACGAAGCAGTAAGAATTGCAAAAATGGCAGCATTGCAAAGAAGAAATCTTCTACTTGTTGGGCCACCAGGGTGTGGTAAATCTTTAATAGCTCAGGCAATGGCAAGTTTATTACCAAAACCAAATTATGAAATATCTGTCCTGGATAATCCTTTGAATCCAGAAAGGCCTATCTTAGAAGTGAGGAGTAGAACAGAAGTAGAAATGGAAAAAAAATTATCTGGAATTAAATTAAGTATTTATGATGTTCCGATTCCAGTTGCGGAGAAGCTAGGATTAAGATGTAAGCGATGTGGAAGTAGAAGCAGTGCGGATGTTAAAATATGTCCAAACTGTGGAAATGAAAAATACAGAAAATCAAGGTCTCCTTTCGATGACATAATTTTCGGTGAGGAAAAAATAGAAGATAGAGTTTATTATAATATTGAAAAAGAAGGAAGGATCGTAAAAGTTCTTTACGAAAGAGTAGGAAACGCTGTTTATTATTATGATGAAAAGTCTTTGGAAGTTAGAGAAAAAAATTTTAGGAGAAAAGTTATAGTTCCTTTGGATAGAAACACGTTTGTTCAAGCTACTGGAGCGAGTGAAACGGAGCTTTTAGGTGATGTTCGTCACGACCCGTATGGAGGACACCCAGAAATAGGTGTGAAACCATACAAAAGAGTATTACCTGGAGCGATTCATGAAGCGCACGAAGGAATACTTTTCATAGATGAAGTAGCGAATCTTGGGAATTTGCAAAGGCATTTACTTACAGCAATGCAAGAGAAGAAGTTTCCAATAATTGGGAGAAATCCAACAAGTAGTGGAGCATCTGTAAGGGTTGATGATGTACCATGCGATTTTATATTTGTAGGAGCTGTAAATTTCTCAGATATTAATCTCATCCTTCCAACGTTAAGATCTAGAATACTCGGAAATGGTTATGAAGTTTTATTGAATACATATATGGAAGATACTCCAGAAAATAGAAAAAAAATAGTTAGATTTATTGCACAAGAAATAAATAAGGATAAAAGAATTCCTCATGCGGACAAGTATGCTATAAGAGAAATAATAGAAGAGGCAAGAAGAAAAGCAAAGATTTATGATGGAAAAGAAGGATTAACTTTAAGGCTTAGAGGGTTAAGCGGGATAATAAAACTAGCAGGAGACCTTGCAGTTATAGAAGGAAGTGAATTTATAGAATCGAAGCACGTAAGGGAAGCAATAGAGAGAGCAAAAAGTGCCGAACAACAAGCAGAGAAGAGATATGGAACATATTATAAATATGCTGAATCAGAATATTTTGGAAAAAAGCAACAAGATTATATAATTTAGGGCCTGTAGTCGAATGGTTAAGACGTCGCCTTGACGAGGCGAAGATTCTGGGTTCGATTCCCAGCGGGCCCATGCTCCGGTAGTCTAGTCCGGATAAGGATACCGGCCTCTCGAGCCGGAGACCCGGGTTCAAAAAATTTCTTCACAAAAATTTCT
>CAZFGC010000004.1:0-3827 GCA_964518285.1 Microcaldota archaeon | reverse complement strand
TCTATTTTTTCAAATATTTCAGGAGGTAATATATATCCTCCTACTACTGCTAAATTGGAAGGAGCGTTCTTTTTAGGTTTTTCAACTATCCTTTTAATTTTTAAAACATATTTTTCTTTTTTTATCGGAATATAATCAATGATTCCATATCTTGATACATCTTTTACTTCTGTTACTGAAATTACTATTCCATTATACTTTTTATGAACATTTAACATTTGCGATAATCTTGGAGGATTTGCTATTACAAATTCATCACCCCAAAGCACTGCAAAATATTCGTTTCCTATTACTTCTTTAGCTGATAGAATAGGTACAGCATTTCCATAAATCTCCCCTTTTTGTCTTATATAAACAAAGTTTGCAAGGTTAGAAATTCTTTTTATCTCATTTAGTTCTTTCTTTTTTCCATGTTCTCTTAAATGATATTCAAGTTCGAAGCATCTATCAAAATGATCTTCAATTGCTCTTTTATGCCATCCAGTGATTATCACAATGTCCTTAATCCCAGAAGAGACAGCCTCTTCTACAACATATTGAATTACAGGCTTATCTATAACTGGTAGCATTTCTTTTGGCATTGCTTTTGTTTGTGGCAAAAATCTAGTCCCCCATCCTGCCGCAGGAATTACAACTTTCATATTAACCCCATTTGACTTTCCTTCTTCAATTTTAAGATATGCTCTTAAAAGAGCACATTTTTAAATTTTGTGCTATTATATTAGCATATGGTAGTACCGACTAAGAAAGAAATTATGGATTTTTCTCCAATTAATGTAGGGGAAAAAGAAGAGCTTCCAGAATATAAGAGAAAAGCATTTAATGAGTTAAAAGAAATCTCTAAGACTGGATTAATAATCGCTATTACAGGACTTAGAAGGGTGGGAAAATCGACGTTAATTAAGCAATTTCTCCAATATGTAGGAAAAAACACCTTCTTTTTTTCTTTCGATGAGAAAAGATATGCGAATCCAGAAGCGTTGAAGAAAGTTATAGAAACATTTATTAGCGAAAGTGATCATCCTTTAATAGCGCTTGACGAAGTATTTCGTGTGGAAGATTGGGCAGGAATATTGAAAAAATACCACGATCAAAAGAAAGCAAGATTCATAGTGAGTGGGTCTTCTTCTCTTTTTGTTAAAAAAGGTATAGAGAGCTTAGGAGGGAGGATGATGGAATATTATCTCCCTCCGTTAAGGTTTGAAGAGTATCTGGAAATGAAAGGGAAGAAGCCAGAAATTTTACAAATTCAAGAAATTTTCAAAATGAAAAAAAGATATGCTGAAGAAGTAGAAGAGTTTTTAAAGAAAGGATCTTTCCCAGAAATAGTAAATATGGATGAAGAAACAGCAATTAAATATATCCGTATAAGCACTATAGAAAGGATAGTTTTTGATGATATCCCTTACATATTTCATATAGAACATCCTTCAAAGCTCTACGATTTGTTAAAATTATGCGCTACAAATTCTTCTTTTCTTTTTACTGAAGTAAATTTTGGAGAAGCGCTTCAAATGAGTAGAAATACAGTTTCGGATTATTTATTGTATCTTCAAAAAGCTTATCTTATTGATATATTATATCCAAAAAGCTCGTTCCAAAAAGCACTAAAAAAACAGAAAAAAATATTTGTAAAGACAGGGTCAATTTACAATGCATTGTCAGAAGCTCCAACTATAGGACAGGCAGCAGAGACAGCAGTTTATGATAAACTCTACGATAAGTTTGATCAAAAAAAATTAACATTTTATAGAGATCCACAAAGAAGAGAAGTAGATTTCATTTTCTTAAAATTACCTATAGAAGTGAAATATCAATCAACAATTACCACAAAGGATATAGAAAATCTTATTTATTATCTCAGTAAAAATAAACTAAATAAAGGGATAGTAGTAACTAAAGACTTGTTCGATGAGAAGAAAATAGAAGGAAAGATAATAGATTATATCCCGTTGGATGTATTTCTACTGGCGGATATGAGATATACAGATTAAATATAAGGTCACAGACAAAGTCACAAAAAATACATCCTAATTTTTGATTTTTTGATTTTATTCTCCTTTAGATTTTCAAATTTTCTAAACATTTTTATAAATTTCATAAGTTTGGAAAATTCTTTAGGAGTAATTTGCTGTTCTTTGTCTGACAATGCTCTTTCTGGATTAATGTGGACTTCGACCATTATCCCATCAGCACCGCATGCAACTCCTGCCTTTGCTAAAGGAATTACATAATTTTTATTTCCTGCTGCATGGCTTGGATCAATGATTATAGGTAAGCACGAAATATTTTTTATCACAGGAACAGCGGAAATATCAAGAGTATATCTCGTAGTTCTTTCGAATGTCCTAATTCCTCTTTCGCAGAGAACTACATTTCTATTACCTTCAAGCATTATGTATTCAGCAGCGTAAAGAAGTTCATCAATAGTTGCTGCTGGATTTCTTTTTAATAAAACAGGTTTTTCCTGTCTTCCAACCTCTTTCAGCAACGGAAAATTTTGCATATTTCTTGCGCCAATTTGTATCATGTCTGCAACATTCGAAACAATTTCGACATCCCTTACATCAAGAACTTCAGTTACAAATGGTATCCTTAACTCTTTTGAAACATCTGCTAACATATCAAGTGCTTTCTTTCCGATTCCTTGAAACGAATAAGGGCTAGTTCTCGGTTTAAAACATCCAGCACGTAGTATATCCGCTCCATATTTTTTGACTTCTTTTGCAGTTTTGTAAAGTTGTTCGTAACTTTCTACAGCACAGGGACCAGCTATTACTACAAAATTTTTTCCGAATTTCACTCCAGAAACATCTACAATTATTTTTTTCCATTTATCTTTTTTTGCGAGCATATAAATAGAGAGAATAATAAATTTTTTAAAGTATGACATGGACATAAATTCATGAAAATAGATATGCATGTTCATACTATTTTTTCAGATGGAATTAATACTCCGGAGGAAATAGTAAGGTATGCTAAAAAAATAGGATTAGATGGGATAGCAATCACAGACCATAATACAGTTAGTGGATTTGACAGGGCAGCAGCAGAAGGAAAAAGAATAGGAATTAAAGTAATAAAAGGTGAAGAAGTAAAAGTAAGAGAAAAAAACATAACAATAGGAGAATTTTTAGTATATTTTATTGAAGAAAAAATTCATCCTATAAATTCTATTGATAAAATTCCTGAAATAGTAGATTTAGTTAAAGAGCAGGGAGGGATAATTGCAGTCTCACATCCCTTCAGTTCGAGGATTAATATTAGCTATGTGAAAAATTTCTTAAAAAATGGTTGGAAAGGACCGCATATCTTAAATATAATAGAGGAAATGAATGTAAAATTAGATGCTATAGAAGTTATAAATGGGAGGACTGAAAAACATTTGAATGAGAAAAGTAAAAAATATGCAATCGAAAAGAAATTAATAGGTATTTCTGGAAGTGATGCACATAGAAGGGAAGAAGTGGGAAATTTCTATACATTTTCGGAAGTGAACGACATAGAAGAATTTAGAGAATTAATGGAGAAAAATAAAATCGATAAAATTCTACCATTCGGAAAGGAAAGAAATATACTTGAAATTTATTACAATAGAATCGTATCACAGTTTGCAAAAGTAGCCATTAGGTCAACAAAGAAATAAAAAATTTTGCCTTTGTTTTTAGCTCATCGTTCTATTCTAATTTCTCCAAGAAACTTATTTCGTTACTTTCTAACCCATAATATTCTGGATTCTTTAATATTATTTCTCTGAGCATTTCTAAATTTTTTTGTGCTTCTTTTTTCGAGAGAGAAAATTTTTTTGCAACTTTTTCCGAAATACT
>CAZFGC010000003.1:0-1947 GCA_964518285.1 Microcaldota archaeon | reverse complement strand
GATTTGAGCTTTTATTTTTTATTTGTTATTTCATCCGATTCATTTTACAGCTTCTTTTATTTCAGCTTCATTTTTTGGATCTACTTTTTTATCTGTAGGTAACAAATGAAGAATATTGCATTTTCTTACTTTTTTTCTAATTGGAGAATAAATTTCTACAAATCTATCATCTATTATATTTATCACTACGCATTTTTTTCCAGCGTCTCTTCCACATTTTTTAATACAAACTCTTCCAGGCTCAATCATTTATTCACCTTTGCTTTATAAGCAGCAATGATAATTTCTGCAGATTGCTCTGGACTAAATTTTTCTGTATTTATTATTAAATCAAATACACTTTTGTCACAAATATCAATTTTATAAAGCGCTAGATATCTTCCTCTATTGTGCATGTCTCTTTCATTTACATGTCGTAATGCTTCCTTAAACTTCATTTTGTCTCTTTTTGCAATTCTCCTAGCTCTTTCTTCTTCGCTAGCTTCTAGGAAAACCTTTAATATTGCATTTTTTATATACCACGGTGATAACCAAGTTGAGATGACACATTTTCCTTTCGCTTCCTTTAAAATTTTCTCATCAAATTTTTTATCTATAGTCAAATCTCTTTCTACATATTTTTGATATTCCATTAGAGGAATGTTCAACTCTCTTGCAACATCCTTGAACGAAAATTTTATTCTTTTGAAATTTAATTTATTTGCCACTATATCAGCTATAGTATCTTTCCCACTTCCAGTGTACCCTCCTATGCAAATAATTTCATTTCTCATTATCTCACGTATTATTTGCTATTCATTTTCTAGTGTTTTTTTAGCAATATTTCGACATATTTTCTAAAAATTAAATCTACGTCTTCTATTTTCATATCATTGTTTATTATTTTTGTGTAATATGAAATTACAGTACTAAGGCAAGAATTACAAATATCTCCTAGTATCCTACTATTTTTTTTAAACTTTATTTTTGATTTACAAATACCGCAGCGGCCATTTTTCTTCTTTTTTTCTCTGATAATAATTTTTACTTTTCCAGAAGGAGTCCTTCTATATATTTTCCTCCTTGAACGCGATCTGTGAGAGGGTTTCATATTTTCACTTTTTGATTTCTTATTTTTTCTTTCTTCTTTCTTATTTTTTCTTATTTTTCTAGTTTTTTAGTTTTTTATTCTCCTTTTGATTTCAATATAAACTAGTTTAAGAATCCCACAGATTATAAATGAAATCCAAAACCAACCATAGCTTCCGAAGACATTTCTCATTTCAAATGAAAAGTTATTAAATTTTACTACAGGAATCGCAAATGGGAGTGTTATAGTGAAGTAGGGGAATATATTTTTAATAGCGTACGGGACGAGAATTATAATTGGTAAGACAAATAATGTAGATTTCAAATTTATTGTTAGCATTTCCAACATGAGCTTTGGGACATCTTTCATTTTTTCTTCAATTTCTTTAACTTTTTTATCGTTTTTTTCTTTTATTGCTTGCATATATTCTTTATTGTATTGGTTAATTTGGTTTTGTATTTCTACTAATCTTTTCCTTCCTGCTAATTCTAAAATTTTTGATATTAGTATTGATGTTATAAGAGCTACTATGAAAATTATTAGCCATTCCAAAGTCTCACTTCACGTAATTAATTATTTCAACAATTTTTCTTACAGCTTCATCGAGCTTACCATTTTTGTTTTCAACTATAAATAGGGATGCACCAACTTGTGAAGAATATGAAGATAGAAATGCTATTGATAGTGATCTATGCTTGTCTATTTCTTCGGGTGTAGTTATTTCTCTTTTTCTAGTTTTATCCTTCTTTCTCCTTTCTATGATTTCATTTGATGGAGCATCTATGAAAATAAAACCATCTATTTTTTCTTTCAGTAGTTCCGGACTAATTCCAGGAAAAAAACCCTCTTTTTTCTTTAATAATGCATGAGTATCTATT
>CAZFGC010000002.1:0-3101 GCA_964518285.1 Microcaldota archaeon | reverse complement strand
CTGTTATGGTTTCCAAATTTTATAAAAAAGAAAAATTTTAATATATGGAAAAAAAAGCAAAAAATTTAAATAATCTAAAAAAATTTTAGTAATAGGTATATAAAGACCAGAAGATGGGAGTGTGAAGTTAAAAGTAGATATAAATTTAAAGTCAATAGGGAAAATTCTAATTGGTATTTTCGTAGGGTTAGCTATGTTTAATTTAGTTGAGAACAATCCATTTTTAGAGGATTTTCCTAGGAAAATAGGATTTGTTATTTTGTCTATGGTTTTGACTATAGTTATTTTGTCATTGGTTAAAGAATAGATTTTATTTTTTGCAAGTTTTTTTTGCTAGGATGGACAGCTACTATTCCTTTTTTTGGCTGGCCGTAGAGCACGAGGGCTTTGAATTTTAGCAAGCAGTAAAGAGCTGCAAGGTCTTCTTCTCCTTCGACGAAAATTCTTGAATTTTTAATTTTAATTGCATTTTCTATAGCTTTTTGGAGGGATTCTGTTATTTTTCCCCTAGGGTTTTTTGCATAGTGAGTTGGGACTGGAATTTTCCATTTTACTTTTTTTCTCATTTCTTTTCCGTCGTAAATCCAGAGGTCTGGGATAATTCCAAATTCTACAAGTTTTTTTCCAGTAACGTCTCCGACAGCTATGATTTTTAGTTTTTTTCTCTCGTGTTTTAGCCTTTTTAGTTTTTTCAAGAATTTTTCAAGGTCTTGATTTTTGACTAGTGTTCCGAGAGGTTTTTTTAATTTTTTTCTAGTTTTTTCGGAGATTTTTATTTCCATTATTCCACTTATTCTGCTTTTGCACAGGTAAAATAAAACAATAAACAAAATAAATTGTAGAAGCAGCAAAAACAAAAATTTAAAATATTTGTTATTTTTTATCCTTGTGGAACTTTTAGAGGCAGAGAAAACAAAGAAAGGAAATACAATATTGAAAGATATATTGAAAAATAAAACAGAGGACAAAAGATATATAAATCTAAGTTACAAAAAAACGTTATTAGAGAATATATCTGATTTTTTAAATATTGCAGGATTTAAAAGTATAAACATTCCCATCATTTGTGGAGAAAAAAGTGGAGAAGCTTTTATTTATTTCCGCAAAAGAGACTTGAAAAATTTGAGTAGAGATTTTGTAGAAAATTATAAAATTTGTTTTGGAGAATTAGTAAATGCAAAAAAATGGATTGAATCGGAAAAAGAAAAAAGAGATATTGGAATTGCTGAAAGTATAGCAAGATTGTTTGAAGATGGAGATTATGACAAATTTTTGCATGTATTAAACGAAGAAAAAATAGAATACATTAAAGAAATTATAGAGCAAGGAAAAATTTCACATTTTCTAAAGTTATTAACACTGTACAATCGTAAATTTGAGTTGCTTCATTTAGTACTCGTGAAAGAAGAAGGGGATTATTATCATATACTATCATGTGAAAAAGAAGCTTCAAAACTTGCAATAGCAGAACAAGTAGGTTTGATAAAATATTCTATCTTCGTCCATAGAAACAACGACTGGAAAAAAGACGGAAAAAGTGAAAAAAGTGAGAAAAATAAAATTGTTTTTGATTGGATAAACAAAAATGCAGAAAAATTCAGAAAAATTTTTAATGAATGTAGAATAAATTCTTTTGGCAACGGGAGGACCTACCACAATTGCTTCATATTTAAGAATTTAATCAAAAGAATAAACGAAGAATTAGAAATCTAATCAGAACACAACTTGAAACAACAATTTCTTCAGCAATTTTTCTTCGGCAGATTCTCCAGCAGATCAGCGACGGAAAAACCATCTTTAATAATACACTTAATACCAAGTCAACAGAGCCCATGCATGAATTTACGTACGTAGAGAATATAAAGACTATGGGCACAAATGGATAACTTTACATTTTATTCGTTACATTTTATTCGCTACCCTTTATAAAAAGTATAAGTGAAGTTCTTGCTAAATCGCAAATTGTATTAAGTATTCTGACTTTGCTGACTCCTCCCTTTCTTTCGACAAAAAGAATTGGAATTTCAGCGATCCTCCATCCTTTCTTATTTGCTTTATAAAGAAACTCAACATCAAAACTCCACATTCGAGACTTTATCACGATTGATTGCAAGACTTCCTTTCTGAATGCTTTTTCGGCAGTTTGGATATCCGTTGCAGGTATACCTAAAAGTATTCTTCCAAAAAATAAAGTAAAACAAAAAGACAAAAACCTTCTTAAAAATGGGATCTCTCTAAAGATTCTTTTTCCTATTACAATATCTGCCTTACCATCTTTTATCTCTTTTACCATTTTTGGAATTGCTTCAGGAGGATATTGAAGATCAGCATCTATCATCACAAGAATCTTTCCCTTTGCTGCAGAAAAACCTTGAAGTAAAGATGTAGTTTTACCTTTAGGTCCTTCCTTTTTAAGGAGACGAAGTGATTTATATTTTCTTTGAAGTTTAGCTACAATATTTGCTGTGTTATCAGTTGAATTATCATCCACAACAATTATTTCAGCCTTTGGTTCAACTTTGAAAATTCTTTCTATCAAAGGAGCTATTGTTTTTTCTTCATTATGTGCAGGAATGATAATACTTACTTCTCGCATATCATCACTTGACCAATTCCTCCAATATTCCCATAATCGTTATATACTATTAATTTTAATGAGTGGTTTCCTTCAGAAAAAGTATAATTCTTATAGTACTCATGCATCGTGGATGATCCTCTCCCAATATATTTTCCATCGATATATAAATCGAAAAAGTCATCACCATATGCAATTACTAATTTATCGAATGGCTTTTCTAAAGTGAAATTTTTTTCGTATGTTCCAGTTCCTTTTTGATCGAACTTTGGAAGATCTATAAATTCACTTTCTCCATCGTAAGAAAATTTCCAATTTCTCATTAAGAGAAAACAATCTTGTGGAGGGGACAAGTAAAAATGTTGAAAAGTTAAAAATATTGGTCTGTTAAGATTAAATAAAATTCCTAAAGAATCTATTATTGAGGTAAGAGCATAAAGGAAAATGAATGCGAGTGCTACTAAGCTGATAAATTTATATCTAGAATTTTTACAAAGTCCGATCCCTATAGAAATAAATGGGAGTA
>CAZFGC010000001.1:0-4883 GCA_964518285.1 Microcaldota archaeon | reverse complement strand
ATAAATAAATTTTTTTCTATTTTATTTTTATTTCTTTATGAGAAGGGAATTTTTGATCTTTATACTAATCATGATAATCATTACATGCGGAATCTCTCTGTTTTTCTTAGTAGAAAAAATTAACAGTTTGGCAGCATTAGTTAATGTTAAACCAGCTGGTATAGAAGAAGAAATAAATACATCTTTGCTTTTCTCTGTTTTAACGGCTACTGTCATAATAATATGTGTGATGATATTAGTTATGTTCTTACTAAATAAAAATAATAAAAAACAAATATAAACAACCAAAACAAAAATGAAAAAGAAATATAATTCAAATAGGACCTGATAGTTTTTTAACCTTAACATTTTTTTAGATTTATGGTAAATGTAGAAAAAATGGAAAAAACAGAAAAAACTAGAAAAGGCCAATCATCGATCGAATTTTTTATTTTATTTTCTATACTACTCTTTTCTTTCATTTTCTTAATAGCTATAGTAAATTTCAGTAATGAAATATTGAATAGAAAATTTAGAATGGAAAAAAACAGGGAGATTGCAAAAGAATTATCAATGAGCATAAACAGAATATTCATAAGCGGAAATGGATCATCAACCAAGCTTTACCTACCATCGAATTATTCATTCTACTATTCCGCAGGTGCGATTCATGTTGTAGATGCTATCGGAAGCGTTGGATCATTTGTAGTATACCAAAAAAACATTACCGTCTTAAAAAATAATAGTGAAATTTCTATAAGAAATTTGAACGGTGAGATCGTTGTTGAATAAAAAGGGCCAAACTTACTCGATAGAATTAATTGTATTTGTGCTTCTCTTGATAGAATTAATCCTATTTTTTATTTATTTTGTAAATTATGTTTATAGCATAAAATTTGAGGAAAAAGGAAAACTCATCACTGATGAAATATCAGACCTCCTTGTCCTTTCTCCTGGAATGCCAAGAAACTGGGAAACAATAGGAAATATTTCAACTCCTGGAATTTCTTATAGAAGAAATGTAATAGATTACGATAAATTGAATGCTCTCAATCAAACAAATTATACAGAAGTTCTAAAAACTTACTCATTCGAAGTTAGGATTAGTTTGATTTCTAACGGATCCGTGATATATCAAATTGGTAATATATCAAATTCTACAAAGATTTATACGCGTGAAAGAATTTGTATATTTGAAAATTCATCATCTACTCTACCATGCATATTAAAAATTGAAGTAGGAGAAAAGTGAAAAAATGGAAAAAGTGAAAAGTAAAATAAAATTTATTCGAGAAGTTATAAAAGATGAAAAAAGGAAGAAAAGTGAAAAAGGAAGAGACGAAAAAAGGAAAAAGGGTTTTATAATCATAATTGACTCTGCACTTTCGATAATATTATTACTACTTTTTATGTCGATAGTTATTGTTGGAAAAATACAAATAGAAGATAGATATGCGGGCAAGGTCGGAATGGACATCGGATCCGTAGTAGAAAAAACAAAAATTTTTGATGCAAATGGGATAGAAACTCCAGAACGCGTATGTGTAAAGATTGATCTATACCTTGAAAACTACAGCGAGTCTAGCTTAATTTACTCGAGTACGAAATATGGATGCACAGAAATTAAAAACGAATACTATAATTGGAGAAGTTTTTATAACGGATCATTTTACATAATAAAAATAACTACATGGATTGTATGATGTGAAAACTTGAATGAATTAAAATTCAAAAATGAAATTAAAAGTGAGATTAGAAATGAGATTAAAAGGAGAAATAAAAAGAACAAAAGCAACAATGAAGAAACTAGAGGATGGTATAGAAAAGGGTATTTAATGACAGCGATGGTGATACTTATCCTCCTAATGTTATATCATTATTATACTGAGGCAAATAAGATAAAGTTAAATATTAGATCACGAAATTTAAATTTAATTTCTATTGAGAAAATAGGATATTACGTGGATGATGTTGTTGATGATATAAGGAATGTACTATCTGTAGATAACAAAGAAAATCTTACGGTGGTAGAAAATTTGTATATAAATAAATCAAGATTCTTCTCTGAGTATTCTACCTTCATAAGCGAATATTTTGATAATATAGGAATAAACCTTACTTTATCTTATTTGGATCCTATTAAAATAAGCTATTTTGGTGCAAACTATTATTCCTTTTTTAATGGGACTATTATATTCGTTAATGACTCAATGTCGGGTGCTGAGCTGCCTTTCGATGTTTATTATATAGAAATAAAGTCTAATGAAACTTATAGTAATTATATTGAATGGGATTGGAGACCCACTGGCACATATGTAATAATAAATTATTCAGATCCTGATCCGGCACAGTCTTTTGTAAGGGAAGGATATGTTAACCCTGCTCTTGAAAACGAATTTGTTATTTATTATTCATCTGGAAATGTAGTAATCAAAGTTGGGAGAATCGGTACTTATAAAAATTCATTTGCCCTTCACCAAAATGGACAGATAAAATATATGAAACTAATCGCGCATCCCGGCGTTAATCCTCAATCAGATCTTTACTTTAACATTAAAGCAGAATTTAATATTTTGAATGCAAACTATTCTTCTTTCATTCCAGTAAAATAATAATTGTCGATTCAAGAAAAGGAAAAAGAAGAGAAACAGGAAAAGAAGAAAAGAAAAAAAGAAAAAGAAAAGTTTTAAAAATTTTAGTATACTAAATTTTTTCAGCTCTATTTTTGAGCTCTTCAAAATATAGGTGAAAATATGGCCGAAAAAGAACATATGAACTTAATCTTTATAGGGCACGTAGATTGTGGGAAGTCAACCACTATAGGTAGAATACTCTACGAAACTGGAGCTCTTAGCGAACAAGAGCTTAAAAAACTGAAAGAAGAGGCCGAAAGACTCGGAAAAGCAACTTTTGAATTTGCTTTTGCAATGGATGTTTCGAAAGAAGAGAGAGAAAGAGGAGTAACTATTGACTTAATGCACAGAGAATTTCAAACTCCCAAATATTACTTTACAATAATAGATGCTCCAGGACACAGAGACTTTGTAAAAAACATGATTACCGGAGCAAGCCAAGCAGATGCCGCTGTGTTAGTTGTTAGTGCTCTTGAAGGAATTCAACCACAGACTAGAGAGCATGCTTTTTTGGCAAAAGTTCTTGGTATAAACCAATTGATATGTGCTATAAATAAAATGGATAGAGTAAACTATGATAGAGTAAAATATGAAGACTTAAGAGCTTCTCTTTTAACGTTTTTGAAAGGGATTGGATATAAAGAGGAAAATATATGGTTTGTCCCAATAAGTGCTTATGAAGGAGAGAATGTTACAAAGAAACCTACAAAGATGCCTTGGTGGACTGGACCAACATTATTAGAATTATTTGACAATTTCAAACCAGTTGAAAAACTGATTAACAAGCCTTTAAGAATTCCTATCCAAGACGTATATTCAATAAAAGGGGCTGGTACTGTTCCTGTAGGTAGAGTTGAAAGTGGGATACTGAAACCAAATGACAAAGTAATAATAATGCCTCTAAACAAAACTGCTGAAGTAAAAACCATAGAAATGCACCATCAACCTTTACAACAAGCCGTTCCTGGAGATAATATAGGATTTAATATAAAAGGCATAGAAAGACAAGAAATTAGTAGAGGTGATGTCGTAGGACACGTAGATAATCCTCCTACCGTAGTAGAAACTTTCACTGCCCAAATTGTGGTTTTAAATCATCCTACTGCAATAGCCGTTAATTATACTCCTGTATTCCATGCTCACACGGCACAATTTGCAGGAAGATTCGAAGAAATAATAGAGAAGAAAGATCCAAAGACAGGACAAGTTTTGCAGAAGAATCCAGAATTTATAAAAACCGGAGATGTTGCTGTAGTAAAAATAAGACCTTTAAAACCTGTTTGTTTAGAAAAATATAGTGACATCCCTCCGCTAGGAAGATTCGCCATAAGAGACATGGGTATGACTATAGCGGCAGGTATAGTTTTGGACATAGAAAAGAAGAAGATGTAGAAAAAGAATTTTGGTGCGAGGAATGGGAAAAGTGAGGATAAAACTGCTAGGTAGAGATAGTAAAGAGCTAGATGAACTCTGTAGACAGATAGTAGAGATAGCGAAAGCAGGAGGTGTTAGAGTAAGTGGTCCGATTCCGTTACCGACAAAAAAATTAATCGTCCCGACTAGAAGGACTCCATGCGGTGACGGAAGCGATACTTATGAAAGATGGATCATGAAAATCCATAAAAGATTAATAGAAATTGAAGGAGATGAAAGAATACTTAGACAAATCATAAGAGTAAAAGTACCAGATACTGTAAGAATAGAAATGACTATTTCTTAGTTGCTGTTGCTTGTTTTTTTGTATATCTTCTTTGCCAGTTTTTAATACTAGAGCCATTATCCTAATTTTAAATTTTAAATTTTTTTCGATTGAAAAAACTAAAAGTTAAATAGAAAGTTAGACAGAAAAAAATAAAAAATAAAAATTACTCGTACGAAATAATAATACGCCGGGTTGGCAGAATGGTAATGCGCTAGCCTTGAGAGCTAGTGGCCTGTAAAGGCCTTATGGGTTCGAATGAGAAATCCGAAAATCCCATACCCGGCGTATGAATATGGATATAGTTTATATAGAGAAAAGGTGTAGAAGTGTATTAAATAAGTCAAAGCTAGGAGGGTATACAATTAATCCTTACATCGGATGCGCCCACAATTGTGTTTACTGCTATGCAAATTATTACTGGAAAAACTTAGGTATAGAAAAGAAAGAAAATGAAATAGAAATTAAAATTAATTCTCCCGATATATTATGTTTGCAGCTTAGAAAATTAAAATCAAAAAAAGACAGAGTATTTATTAGTTCTATCACCGACCCATACCAACCAATAGAGA